>CAIKYN010000339.1 GCA_903831635.1 uncultured Spartobacteria bacterium | reverse complement strand
GGCAGAATTAACTGCCTGCCGTATCCAATAGCAACTCTCTCGAATTCATGGCAGAGCGCTTCTTCATAAGAGGATTCCAAGAGTCCGGGGCCCAGCTCACGATGAACTTCAATCGCACATCCAATAATTTGACGAGTTAAGAGATCTTCCGATGAATCGCTCATTGGGAAAAATGCCATGCCTCAAGCCTTCTCGCCACTAGTGCTTCGATTATATTTCACCACCGAGGACTTGCAGAGTTAACAGCCGAGGGCCTGAGGAGATGAAGTACTGGAACCAGGGTATCGATGGCATCATGCGGTGCGAAGCCACCGCAGTAAGAGCAATCAGACAGATATCTCTGCAAGCTGGCTTACGAGAGCATCTTCTTGATTGCTCCCGCTTCATCTCCTGAAGCTGATGCCAGACGACTCCTTCGAGAACTGCTCCCTTCCCCTTCGTCCCTACCTAGGATCGCCCTCGGACTCTTCTCTGTGGTGTAAACTTCCCCTCTTACCAATTGGGTCAAGTTGCTGGAATCACCGCCAGCTCCGTGTACTCTTTCATCATGAGTTTGAGCAAGAGTACGCCCCCTCCCCTAGCCTCCACCTTCATCCACGATGATTTCCTTCTCGGAAGTGACTCCGCCCGGCGACTCTTTCATGAGCATGCCAAGGATCAGCCGATTGTCGATTTTCACAACCATCTCTCCCCTGCGCAGATTGCAGGGAACCATTGCTTCGGCAATCTTCAGGAAGCATGGCTAGCCGAGGATCACTACAAGTGGAGAGCCATGCGGGCGAACGGGATTCCCGAATCCCACATCACGGGCTCTGCCTCTCCCGAAGAGAAGTTTCTCGCCTGGGCATCGACCGTACCCCGGACGCTCCGCAACCCGCTCTACCACTGGACACACCTGGAGCTTGCACGCTATTTCGGAATCACAACTCCCCTCAATAGCGAGAGCGCCCCTGAAATCTGGCAAGAGACCAAGGAGCTCCTCTCCACCATGCGCGTTCATGACATGCTAGCGATGCAGAAGGTTCAAATTCTCTGCACGACAGACGATCCCGCAGACACGCTTGATCATCACGAGACCATCCGGAGGAGTAGCTTACCCACAAAGGTGTATCCCACATTCCGCCCTGATCGCGCCTTCCAAATCGGCGATCCCGTAGCCTTCCGAGCCTGGATAACGAAACTGGAGATCGCATCATCATGCAAGATCACATCCTTGGATGACCTGCTCACGGCCCTGAAGCAGCGGCACAATGCATTCCATAACCTCGGATGCCGACTCTCCGATCACAGCTTCCCCAATGCTCCACAGGCTCCCGGAGCCCAATCAGCCGCTGAGGAAATCTTTTCTCGGGCACTGGCTGGAGAGAGATGCACCCAAGAGGAGCAGGATCTCTACACCGCTAATGTCATGCATGAAATCGGGCGATGGAACGCCGCGCGAGGATGGACCATGCAGCTCCATCTCGGAGCGCTAAGGAACAATAGCAGTCGGATCATGCGATCCTTCGGACCCGATGCAGGGTGCGACTCCATCGGAGATCAGGCTCAGGCCATGGCGCTCTCGCTATTTCTAGACTCTCTGGACCGTAGCGATGAACTCCCCAAGACCATCCTCTACAACCTAAACCCTGCAGATAACCATATCTTTGCGGCCATGGCGGGGAATTTCCAGGATGGATCACTCCCCGGCAAGATCCAGCATGGAAGCGGCTGGTGGTTCCTCGATCAGAAAGAAGGAATTGAAACACAACTCAATACCCTCTCCAACCTTGGACTCCTTGGTCGATTCGTCGGGATGGTGACCGACTCACGCAGTTTCCTCTCCTTCCCGAGGCACGAATATTTCCGGAGGGTGCTCTGTTATCTTCTGGGAGGAGATATGGAGCGAGGCGAAATCCCCAGCGATGACACCTTGGTCGGATCACTTGTGCGGGATATTTGCTACGGCAATGCCAGCAGCTATTTCGGCTTCCAAAAAGCTGAATAAATCGACGTTTTACACCACAGAGGACTGACAGAGGTAATAACCGAGGCCCTGAAGAGAGGGGGGAAGGTTAAAAAGTTAAAAAGTTACAAGGGTGAAACGTTGCAAGGTGCATCCAAGCGGAGATTTGAACCACCGAGGACTAACAGAGTTAACAGCCGAGGCTGAGAAGAGAACTGCAGGGAGAAATTGGTATGGGGTCGATCCGCTCAGCTGATCGTGCAGTGATTGAGTCGATGCTCTCGCAAGTCAGTTTGCAGAGGCATCCATCAATCACGCTCATCAACGGATTCTTTAATCCGTCAATCCCATGCCAATGACTGTACCATGCAATAGCTTCCCCCTTTGTCCCAAACTCGGATTCCCCTCGGATTCCCTCTGTGGTGCAAATTTTCCTATCTTTCCTACCCTACTTCCAGATGAAGAGGGCAGAGAAGAGGGTTGTGAGAATCTGACGGGCAGTGCCTAGAGGACGGTTGTTTTTGGTATTCATTGGGGGGAATGAAGTGAGAAAGGATGAATAAAAAATTATAAATTATGAAAAGGAGGGGCTCGGATTTCGGATCAGGCCTGGCGACGACTGGTCAGAGTGATAAGCATCCCGCGGTTGGCGAAAAGCAGCCAACCGAGAAGCATCATTGCCGCAATGATCACACCAGGTTCAGGGACCGGCACGATTTCATTGCCAGAGAACGCACCCGATCCGAGGAACTGGCTCGAGGTGCTGTTACCGGCATAGAAGTTGATATTGGCGAGATCCGAAGCCGAGAGGGTCGACTGATCGAAGAGATGAGTGAGATAGGCAGTCTGGGTCGTCGACTGATTGCCCCATTGGTTCGTTCCGCTCCAGTCGAAGATATCCAGCGTATTGCCGTTCATCACGATGCTCGAGAAGGTCAGTGACGAGTTGCCTGAGAGATTTGCGAAGTCAATGTAGCTGATCGTGCTGTTGCCGGTCAGCGTCAGACTGGCAAAATTCTGCGAGGCCGTACGGCTCGTTGCATTCGCTCCACCCATTGAGAGGGTGCCACCGTTGAGCTCCAAACTCGCAGAAGAATTGACCGGATTGACGCGACCATTACCACCAAGAAGAAGAGTACCGTTGTTAACGATCACACTCGTCGTGCCGGGTAGCTGACCACCGCCACCAAGATCGAGCACTGCATTTGTCTGGATGGTTGTATTGCCTGTATAGGTATTATTACCACTCAGATTAACGTTCGCACCATTGCCGATCGTGAGGTTAATGTTGCGCTGTGCCACAGTTGACTTGGTGCCTCCGAGCGTTCCGCCAAAAGTACTATTACCAGCAATAGTGAAAGTGCTGTTGGCTCCATTATTGATGATCTGGCTTACTCCACCTCCGATACTACCAAGAGAAGCAACACTCTGATTATATCCAGCCAGATTCAGAGTATTGGTCTGTGTGGAGATATCCGAGGCAGCGCCGAAGTTCATAGCTGAACCAGTCGAGACGTTGTCATTACCTCCGAGGTTCAGGGTCGATCCAGCCAGAATCGCGGTTGGTGCACCGTAGGTATTCAGTCCGGAAAGGGTGACTGCTGCATTGGAGAGCGAGTAAGAGCCTGCGACGCTTCCAAACAGATTGAAGGAACCACCAGCTAAGGTTAGCGAACTACCATTATCAGTAAGATTACCCGAGAG
>CAIKYN010000338.1 GCA_903831635.1 uncultured Spartobacteria bacterium | reverse complement strand
GCACATGTAGCCGCCCCAGCAGAGTCCGACCAGGCCGATCAACGGGATATGCCAGATTTTTGGTGGGATTCCGGAATGGATCAGGAGAGCGGAGCAGATCAGGACGGAGGCGGCGACAATGGCATTCGCCAATCGGTTCGCGATCGAGTCAAGAGTGACACGAAGGGGCTCGATCCCCTGGGCGTCGATTCGGTGCTGGAGCGGAATCATCACCTCCCCACGCTTCATTCGGTTCCAAAGGACACGGAAGTCGCTCGGAAAAACCTCCAGGAAGTCTACAGAAGCCGTTCCCAGCTTTTTTAGAAGTTCCAGCAGATGATCTGGCATGTATTTCCCTGCAATGAGTTTCTCGGCGTATGGACGGCCGAGTTCGATGAAATTTAGTCCGGGATTGAGAGAGCGACCCACCGCCTCCACCTGGGAGAGAGCCTTGATCCCGAGGTAAAAACTTCCCTTCATCCGGAGACGATGCGTCCTGAGAAGTTCGAGCAGGTTGTTCAGGACAAGGGAGAGATTGATCTCCGAGAGCGGCTTGTTCAGGTACTTGTCGCTGAAGTCTTCCACATCATGCAGCATCCGATCGAAATCCGCGACGTTCCCATCCTCGGACATATCGATCAGAGCAAGCATCACTTGCCTGTTGTCTTTCTCGCCAAGGCCGGCAATGAGTTGGGCCAGATTGGAGCGAAAACTCGGGGAGAAGGCCCCCATCATCCCGTAGTCATAAAGCCCAAGGATCCCGCCGCTAGGGACATCCTTGGAGGGAATGATGGCCATATTGCCAGGATGCGGATCGCCATGGAAAAAACCATGGGTGAAGACCTGTTCGTAGATCAGGCCTGAGATACTCTCGGAAAGAACAACCGGATCGATTCCATGGGCTCGCAGCGCCTCGGTCTTGGTGACGGATTGACCCGCAACGAACTCCATGGTCAGGATCCGCTCACCGCTCAACTCCCTGAAGAGCTTAGGCACCTTGATGGCAGGATTCCCACGGAACTGATCGGCGAACCGTTCCGCATTCCCCGCCTCGTGGGTGAAATCGAGTTCCTTAAGCAGTGTTTCAGCGAATTCCTTAACAACGGCAACAGGGTTCAGCGAGGCAAAGTCGGGAACGTGCTGTTCAAGGAACTTCGCCAGATCAACAAGGATGGAGAGATCCTGCTCGATGACAGGGCGGATGTCGGGACGCTGGACCTTCACGGCAACCATCACCCCCTCCAGGGTCACGGCGCGATGGACCTGGGCAATGGAGGCACCGGCAAGGGGCTTCTCATCAAACTCGAGGAAAGCCTCTCCCACGGTCTTCCCGATCTCACGGGCAAAGATCTCCTTGGCAAGACTCCCGGGAAAAGTCGGCACATTATCCTGAAGTTTGCAGAGCTCGTCATAATAGATGTCGTCAACGAGATCGCGGCGGGAACTCAGGATCTGTCCGAATTTTATGAATGTGGGTCCCAGTTCCTCGAGAGCGAGACGCAGACGCTCCTGAGGAGGTTTGGATAGGGGACCCGTTGCATGGGTCTCGAGGACACCCTTCTCCCCCCCCATAATCTGCTGCCAGGCCACCAACTTCAGGACATCGGCAAACCCATACTTGAAGAGGATGGTGACGATATCGTTGTAACGGGGCAACTGCGTGGCGAAGCCAACGGCGGAACGAATTTCAGTGATCACAAGAGGAAATCAAATCGTTCCACTTCGGCTATAGCAACACCATTCCCCATCCCTTCAACGAAGGGATTGAGTTTGCGGGCAGATCCCTCCATCGTCACATCATTCTGAACTCAAGAGAGACGAGTCATTCCTGTGAGCCATTTCATCAATAAAGCCAACCGACTAAAGCAGACTGCGCTCATCGCAAGCCTCCTTGCGTTGGTTCCCCAAGTGCTTCGTGCGAGCGATGGCAATATCATGGATCCGATCCTGGGTCATCAGAAGGTATTCCCGCTGGCAGAACACAAAGGCGCCTTTGACCCGAATCACTCCTACGAGCTCTCTTCTCTAATCGAGATTGGGCTGGCGAATAATCCGCAGACCCGCTCCGCATGGTTCAATGCCCTCGCAAGCAGCGCCCAGGTTGGTCAAGCCAAGGCCCCTTATTTTCCAAAGCTCTCCCTGAATGCTCAGGGAGGTTATCAGAAAAGTTTTTACCAGATTAATGACGGCCCCATGGGGCTGAGACAGACGAGCCTAACTCCGGAACTCGATTTCGAATATCTCCTTCTTGATTTCGGTCGCCGGGCAGCCGATGTGCGCCGTACCGTCGCCCTACTCGATGCCGCGAATCTGGGATTTAGCAGAAACATCCAGAATACCGTCTTCGGTATCCAGCAGTCCTATTTCGCTCACACTGCCGCCCTCTCTCAGCGGGATGCCGCTCGCGCAAATCTCGAACTGAGCAAAACCATTGTGGGAATGGTCGAAGCCCAAGTCACCAACGGCCTCGGCACAAAACCCGAACTCGATACGGCGAAGAAAACCTACAGCCAAGCAGAGTTTGACCTCGCTGCTGCCGAGCGGAATGTCGAGGTCACCCTGGGTAATCTGAGGGTGGCGGCCGGACTCCCGGCGAATGCACCTCTCAAGGTCGTTACTGGAGAGGCCCGTGGCACAGACACCAACTCCACCGCCTCTACTGCAGCTACCTACGAAGCCCTCGGAGTCAAGGTCGACACACTCATTGACAAGGCTATTCTGAAGCGTCCCGATCTCGCTGCCCGCCAAGCCGATGTCGCCGCAAGCAGGGCGGCCGTCGAGCGAGCCAAAGCGGATTTCATGCCCAAGCTCTCCCTGCAGGGAGCCTACTCAAGCGAACCCTATGTCTACACGGCATCCCAACCCTCACAAACAGGGACCTACTATGGAAACGCCCAAGGTTACTCCGGCTTCGCCGTCCTGAGTTGGGATCTCTTCGATGGCTTCCAGCGCGTGGAGAAGGTGAAACAACGACAGGCCGAGGAATCGCAGGCACGCGCGAATGTCGAGTCAACCCGCCTGCAAACTACCCAAGATGTCTGGATCGCCTACAACGACTTTCTCAAAGCAAAAAAAAGAGTCTCTTACGCCAGTTCCCAAGTCGTTTCTGCTGAAGAGAACTTCAAGTCAGCTCAGGCAGCCTTCACCAATCAACTCCTGAATATCACCGATCTCATTTCCAACCAGAGTGCTCTTGCCGCGGCTCGCTTCGATGAGGCGGGAGCACGAGCCGATTACCTCACAAGCCTCGCCTCCCTCTCCCTCGCGATGGGCCAGTTTGATACTCCTGCTGGAACGAAGATCCAACCTGCCAGATTGTAGCTGGAGCAGTTGAAAGTCTTGGAAGCACGGATCGTGAGCTGAGGACTTCTCGTTGGGGATACCGCGCAAATGTTCCAGTAAACAACTTGATCGGGGTAAAGGTCCATTTATGGATAAGGGATGAAAATCGTTATCCTAGAGCCAATCGGCATGAGTCTGGAAGAGTGCCAAAAGCAGCTTGCGGGACATCAAGTCACGGAAGTTGATTCCCGGAACTGGACGGATGAGAAGGTCATTGAGGCGGCAAAAGAGGCCGAAATCATTGCCATTACCAATCGCCCCTTGCCCGCGACGATCATCGAGAACCTCCCGTTGCTGAAATTTATCTCCGTCGCTTTCACGGGCATTGATCAGATCGATGCAACCAGCGTCAGGGAACAAAAAATCACGGTGAAGAATGCCTCCGGTTACGCCAAGACTGCGGTAGCCGAACTCGTGATCGGGCTCATGATCTCACTGGCACGCAACATCGTAAGCAATGCCAAGGAAATCGGTCATGGTGCTGTCACCAACACGGGTACGGAACTTAAAGGTAAGGTCCTTGGGATTATCGGCCTGGGAGCTATCGGCAATGAAGTCGCGCGCCTGGCAACAGCATTTGGCATGGAAGTCATTTCATATAACCGGGGCAGCGGCACTCCCTTGGATGATATTTTCAGCAAATCAGACTATGTCTCGATTCATGTTCCTCTTGTTGAGGAGACTCGCGGACTGGTGAATCTGCAACGCCTCAAGCAGATGAAGCCGACCGCTTTTATCATCAACGCCGCAAGGGGACCAATCATAGAGAGTGATGCGCTCCATCAGGCCTTGGAACAGGGCATCATCGCAGGCGCGGCGGTCGATGTTTTCGAT
>CAIKYN010000337.1 GCA_903831635.1 uncultured Spartobacteria bacterium | reverse complement strand
TGCCATGGCGACGGGATCGTCACTGTAGACGGTTTTTTTTGCAGCCAGGCCGCGTTCCAGGCGGACAACCTGACCATCCATAAGATCAATCGCGGGATAGAGGAGCATGTTGGTAAAAGTAAAGAGATGGAAAAGTGAAGCGGAGTTTTAGAGAGAGGAAATGAAGTTGCGGAGCATTTCGAGTCCGAGAGCCTGACTTTTCTCGGGATGGAACTGAACGGCGCTCAGATTCCCCTTGGTGACGCTCGCTGCAAATTCCACACCATAGTCGCAGGTGGATGTGATGATCGTCTCATCTTCGGGAGCCGGGTAGTAGGAATGAACGAAATAGAAATCGGGATTCTCACCCAGGCCCTTCATCAGGCGATCGGAAGATTGACGAATGTGCAGTTGATTCCAGCCCATATGAGGAATCTTGAGTCCCGAAGATTTTGGAAAATGGACAACTTTTCCACGCAAAGCGCCCAAGCCCTCGACACCGGGCGATTCCTCGCTTGAATCAAAGAGCAATTGATACCCGAGACAGATGCCAAGATATGGCTTGTCGGCGGCAATCCATTCCTTGATCACCTCCCAGAGACCAGCCTCACGAAGCTGGCGTGCACAATCCCCGAACGAGCCGACCCCCGGCACCACCAAGGCGGCGCATCCCGCCGTATCGGCTTCACCCAAAACATGGACGCACTCCGCACCTGCATGCTCGATGGCACGCTGGACGCTTCGGAGATTACCACTTCCGTAGTCGACGAGCCCGAGAAGGGGTAGCTTACTCACAGCACACCCTTGGTGCTTGGAATTCCTTTAACGCGATCATCATGCGAGACAGCAACATCGAGGGCTCGTCCGAGCGCTTTGAAGATCGCCTCAGCCATGTGATGGGCATCACGTCCAGCAAGAATAGAGACATGAAGTGTCAGGCCAGCCTGGACACTGAACGCACGCAGGAACTCCTCGACGAGCTGGAAAGGAAAGAGTCCTATCGCCTCCACTCCCCGCGGAACTTCATAGGCCAAGTAGGGACGACCGCTACAATCCACTACCACGCGGGCCAGGGCCTCATCCATCGGGACATACGCGCTCCCGTAACGGCGGATCCCCGACTTGTCGCCGAGAGCCTTGGAGAAGGCAGCGCCGAGCGCAAGTCCCACATCCTCGACCGTGTGATGATAGTCGACCTCGATATCCCCCTTTGCTTGGACATCCAGATCGATGAGACCGTGACGGGAAAAAAGCGTCAGCATATGGTCGAAGAACGGAATGCCGGTCCGAATGGAGGAGTTCCCTTCTCCATCAAGAGAAATTCTAAGCGAGATTTCGGTCTCGCTGGTTTTACGATCGATGGATGCGGAGCGGGCTATCTCATTCATGGCTTGGAAGGTGCAACAGGGGTCGGTGAAGGTGTCGGCTTTTTAGGAGCTGAGGCGGCGGCCTTTGCCTCGGCCGCAGCTGCTGCGGTGGAAGCGGCTTGGGATTTGGCAAGCTCATCCAGTTGGAGCTTTAGCCTAGTATTGTCAATGTTGGCAGGCCAAAGGGTCTGGGATTTCGATAACTGATCCTGAGCCTCTTTCAGCTTCCCCTCGGAGGCAAGTCGAGCACTCTGACTTGCTGCGGCCATTCCCTCAGCCATCGCAACTTTTTGGAGAGCACTGAGGCGTGTTTTTTCCGCCGTGATCAATGCTTGGAGGGCATCCATGGATTCCTTGCTGTTCTGGAAAATCGGGTAGAACTTGGATCCATCACCAGT
>CAIKYN010000336.1 GCA_903831635.1 uncultured Spartobacteria bacterium | reverse complement strand
TTCTTCGTTCGACAGATCGTGGCCTGCCCCATGCTCATTCAGCGTAACTCTCTTGAATCCTTCTGACTCGGAGGCTCTCCATGCATACTCGGTGCTCGAACTTCCGAACTCGACAGCCAGCAGCTCGCAAACTGCGGAGGCGGCTTTTAGTCGGGCCAGATGATACGGGCCGAAGTTGTCAAAAAGAATGGCAACTTTGCGATGATTCATGAAGCAATCTGATCCATGAGACGCGTGACGAAAGTCAGTGCGGTAAAAGTGGTGTTGGCATTCCCAGATGTCCGGAACGTGGAAGCACCCACCACATAGAGGTTCTCTGTTCCGAAAACTTTCAGGTTCTTATCAACGACTCCATCTTGTGCCGAGAAGCCCATTCGAGCTCCACCTACCTGATGGTAATTATCCCTAAGTGTTGAGAGAAACTGCTCATCCCCTCTCGTCAGGGCATCCTCGATGTGAAGTCTGGCCAGACCAGAAGCCTGAAATACTGCATCAACCCGTTTTGCAAACTCACGAATTGAGGGCAACTCCTCACTTCCGGTGCGCCAGTCCAGAATTACTTTGGGCAGTCCAGTTGCATCCCTTACCTCAGGATTAATTGTGATCCGGCTTTCGGACATCACCGGTTGTTCTGACTGGATATGGAGGGAAACTTTGGAGGTGCTTGGAACAAAGACCCTATTAGCCACCACATATTTCCACATCAGGGGAAGGAGATGCTTCCAACAGGCAAACAGATTCCGGAAAAGATCTCCTAGTCCATTGATCTTACGACTGAAGATGGCCGCTTTGAGGAACTGCTTCAGATACACGAGGTTTTCGCTGACCGAGCTTTCAAACGCCATCATCCCGTAGAGATTCAGGATCCGTTCATTCCTCAAAGCCTCATCCCGCAGCCTGAGTTTAGGTTGGAACTTCTGCCCCGCCCGCACAATCGTGCTGAAGGTATTGAAAAATCGTTTTCTATCCAGAATCTCAACGGATGCGACACGCCCAATGAGGTGATCCTGAAAATAGCGTCCGATGTTCTGATTATCCTTCCAAGGACACAGCTCTGCCTGATTTGAGGCCGAGTGCAGCAGTAGTCGCGAGATTTCAAAGGTGCCGCAGGCCAGGATGAACATGGATCCCTTGATCACCAGACTAGCTCCCTTTGAATCAAGTATCCTGACTCCAGTGATCGTTGCTCCCGAGACTTCAAAACCAACCACTGAATGCTCTAGCAAAACCTTCATCCGCTCGCTGGATCGGATTTCTTCGCCGTAAGCCACGGCCATGCTGGGAATCTTGAGCCAACGTGTCAGAAAAAGTTCGAGTCCATTGCGGAATCCGGGATCGGAGACCCCCGCTTGTTTGAACACCGAGGCATCATCTTGGAACTCCTTGCCGACCCCTAGGTTCTCATAAGTCTGCTGATGGTAGGAGGCTACCTCTTCATAAGTGACTGGCCATTTGGAATCAGGGAGCCAATCCCTGCCTTGGAAATCGACAGGTTGGAACTCCACGAGCTGTCCGCCCCAGAGATTCGAAGTTCCTCCGAGACTTTTGGATCGGCCGATGCGGATTCCTTCATGAGTCTTGCCGATGGAGTCGTAGGTCACGGGATCAAAGTTTCCCAAGGACTCCGCACCTGATTCGATCACGAGAATCTCTTTCCCTCGTCGAGCAAGCTCATGAGCCGCATAGAGCCCGAGCGTTCCTCCCCCGACGATCACGATCCGATCAGAATTGGATGCCTCGACTTGGTTGATCTCTCTGAAAATCATTGTTGTTTGAGTTTATGTCAGACGGGGTTGCTACTCACCATGACAAGACAAGTCCTTGATCTTTGGTGAAATCAGTTTTGCGAACTCCTGAATCTGCTCTTTTGAGAGGACATTTCCATCGGCCAGACGAGCTGCATCTCGAATACGAGTACAACAGGAACTTGAGAAAAGGACGATCCCTTCATCATTGGCCAGCATCGATAGCCCAAGTAACAACGCCGGGAGCACTCCTTCATTCATCAGTTTCAAATTGAGTTGAACATCCCACTCGGAACGGATCGAGGAATTCGCTGAAAGCCACTCCGAGACAACGGGCAAGGCCTTGAGAAAAGTCCTGTAGGTAATGCAGTTGGGGCCCAAAGCCCTGATTTCACTCACATGGGGAGCCAAGACATTGTCCTCAAATTGGAGCCACTGAGATGTGGGCAGGCCATTCAAGGCAATTTCACGAATCGTTGGAAACTCTCCACCGCATCCATAAGCTAGAATCGTGCCTCGGCGTACCTCTTCCTTGAGGAAATCATGGATCTCCGATGATGCGGCATCAGTCAGTGACGGTTCGTGCAGCAGATAGAGATCGATACGATCGGTTCCAAGAGATTTGAGGCTTTGCTCCAGACTTTTGCGGGCAGCCTCAGCGGAAAACGAAGCTGTCTTCGAAAGGTTTTGTGCTTTTTTCGAGAGAGTGGATCTGAGGGAGGGCGCCACCCCAAGGATCTTCCTAGCCAACTGATTCACAAAGCGGTTTCGGACTACTGAAGGAGGCTGAATTCCGAACTTTGTGGTGACAGTGACCTGATTCCTTTTTTCACGGAGAAACTCTCCAAGGACTCTTTCCGCTTCTCCATATCCGTAGTAGGGAGCCGTGTCGAAATGGCGTATTCCTGCCTCATAGGCACATTCCAAAAGCTGCAATCTCTCTTGCCCACTTTGAACAGCCATGAGCGCGGTTGTTCCATAGCCCAAGCGAGATGTTGGGGGGCTTCCTGAAAAGATCTTCAGAAGATTCATCAGCTTTTCCGGTGCTTCTTGATGATTCCAATCAGATGCTCACCATACGCATCGATCGAGAATTTCTTCACTGAGGCACGACACTCATCGCTCATCCTGAGCGCCAGTGTTCTGTCTTGGGCAAAACGCATGACCGCCTCAGCGAGCGCTTTGGCATCGCGTGCCGGAACGATAAAGCCCGTCTTTCCCTGCGTGACCACCTTGCCGCAATGGGGAGTTGTGATCACCGGCAGACCGTAAGCCATGGCTTCTAGCTGGGTGATGGCAAATCCATCGGAAAGCGTCGGGAGCACAAACACATCAGCTTTACGATAGTAGTCTGCGGCAAGATCCCTGCTGACTGATCCGCAGAGGGTCATGTTCGAAGGAGCTGAATCCACAATCTCACGAGCAATCCCGATCGGCCCCACGATATCAAAGTGGATATTATTTCCCTCAAGCATCCTAGCCGCCTCAATGAGGTAATGAATCCCCTTTCGGACATTGACTTGGCCAAGCCAAAGCACACGCAGAGCTTTCCCCGAGTTTTGATATGATGCTTTTGGTATTCCTTCGTCACAGCCGTGATCGCCCTCATAGGAGAGAGGCAGAATCTCGATTTTTTCAGCCGGCACCCCTTCAGATATCAATGCATCTCGACTCCACTCCGAATTCACGACAATCACATCCGCCAGATTCCACTCCTGCTTGAGTCGCTCATAATAGGCAGTGGGATAGGGGGCCGGATTTCCTGCGAGTTCGGGATATTTGCCCATCTCCTCGGCAACCAGCCTGAACTCGACCGGCCCCGGATCAATCTGATCAAGAATGGTCAATACACCCTTCCGTTTCTCAATCTCAAGCATCTCTAGACTCATGTAAGAGTACCCAAAGAAGACATGATGGTGTGGCAATCGTGTGCGAGAGACTGCCTTGGTGAAGGCGATATCTGCAACCAGAGCCCTTTCCTGAGAGGAGGCTCTGAATCGCCCTGACCGCTGCCTCCATTTACCGATGAGGCCATTGAGCCAATTGACCTTCACAAGATCATCAGGAATCTCCTCTGCCTTAGCCGCCATAGCGGCTCGCCCCCTTGCTCCAAGACGCTGGGTAGCAAATCCCACAAGTTTCCCCATCCACCCCTTTGGCGCATACCAATCTACTAACAGACATGCCAGAGACCCACTGCGATGGATAGCCCTTGCAGCCAGGAAGTGTTCTCTGGCCCCTTTTTGGACAACGACTACCTTCACCTCTCCATGGAATATGGAGAAGTCTCTGTGATGCTGATCAGAGAGAGACATTTTTGAGAAGAGAGAGATCCGGCTTCACCCTATTGGTCGACCATTTCGATGAGTTCCAATAAAAGCTCAGCACCTCGCCGTTTTTTACTGAAAGAGGCTTCCGATTCCTTCTAATCGAGGGGTAAAGCGTATAGCCGATACCCAAATGATTGGCGGAATTATCAATCACAAGCTGCGCTCCATAAGGAATGGACGAAGGAGAGGAATCATCCAGTACATAGACGGAATTAGGGCGGGTGTAGACCGTCTGATGCAATGGGCCAGAGGCTACCGAAATTATGTTATTCTTCCCGACTCCATCATCATCTTGGAAGGGATGATACTCATTATTCGTGAGGATCAGGGCATACTGAGGGGTATACCCACCGAGAAACATCGTGTTTGAAGCGAGGCATTTGTTCCCTGATACCACGACCCTCGACGCAGAGGAATTCGTGTAGCCTCCAAGAAAAACCTGAAGCGCTGGACCAGAGCTTGTGTTACTGACAACACAGACGGCCTCCGATCTGTTTTGCCCACTTCCTTCGAGTTGGATGACGTTGCGAGGGCCCGTAAAAGTATTCCCAGCGATGACGATATTGCTATTCCAGAAGCTTCCCTGATACCCCGCGCATCCGATGGCAATTGCGTTGTTGAACTGGGCGCAGTGGAACTGATTGTTCCGAATGAAGAGGTTGTCAGCGGGACAGGTCATGATTCCGTTGCCCCCAGTGGCAGCAAAGGTGAAGTCATTGTTCTGGATGTAATAGGGAGGATTCGTTCCCGTCCCCCCATTGATGGCCATGCCACCGCTTGTCAGGGCTGTAGCCGTGTTGGATTCAAACAAACAAGGATGCTTGTGATAGGCCTGATAGAACTCACTGATGAGGAAGAGATTCGAGAACAAGCATCCCGTGATCTCGTGCGAAAAGCTGAAGTTGAATCCCGAGGCATTACCATCGATGAACTGACAATTTTGGATTTTGATGAATCCATCCCAGTTCGCGCAGACGCTTTTGACCTCCTCTCCCCTCCAATGGGTGAAACGCACCTTGGAAAAGGTCTTCTTGGAATGCAGAGGCGGCGGGCCCATATCCACCACTGCAGAGTGGATGAGATCCCAGCCCAATCCATCGATGGCACTGGCCGGGAATACATGGTTGGTCGTGTTCCCTTGGGGAATTCCTCCATCCAGAGTCAGATCCTTGATAAGAACGGGGTAATCGTTGGAAACGGGTCCCCTGCACACCAACAAAAACCCCCGATAAGCATGATTCCCCTGACCTAGCTGCCAGGCACCGCAATCGGTTATAATCGTCCGATCCATCCCCTCACCAACGAGTTGAAAGCCACCTCGTTGAATCACCACAGCCCCCTCCGTCGGATCGATATTCTGGTTAAAATGAGCGGGGGCAACGAGGAGGTAGTTTCCGGCAGGAACTTGGATCAGGTTATTGCTCCCCCTGCACCCATTCAGCACCTTGGAAAATGTTGGAGCATTGTCTGTCCCATAGACCCCCTCTGCATCGGCTAGGGTGGCTCCAGGAGCTGGTTTGATCCGGACCATATGGTCGCCGGAAATTGCGACTATTTTGGCCACGAGATCTTGATGATGACCTCCGGATGTGGGAGCTCCTGCACCGGTGAGCTCGACCACCTTGCCGAGATCGGTTTTTGAAAATAGGGCCGACTCCGAACTCATCGTTTCGGATCCAGACTCCGTCCTTACTGTGAGAGGCAACAAATCCCCCTTGGCTCCTTTTTCCACAATATTGATCGTCTCGGCGGAGAGTGACGCCGTGGCGAGCATGGAGAGCGAAATGAATTGTGTAAATTTTCTCACTTCAGGCTGAGCCATTTTCGATATCCGGCCCAAGAGACGGGTTTCCTAGCGCGAAGGGCTCGGGGCAGCCCCCTGATTGCAGCGAACCACCAAAGCGGCTCACGGACCACCCAGTCCATTCCACGGGACCAGGCATATCCGAGCTGTCGATAGATCCTGTAGGCCGCGACAGGAAGCAGATAGGGCATCGGACAGCGCATCACCGTGCTCCAGAATTCATTGCGGCCATGCCGCTGATGATTACGTACTTCACTGCGCCCGGATCCGGTCCAGTGGTGTCGAATCGAGGGGGCATCCGGCATGAAGATCACTTCATAGCCCGCTGCCACACACTGAAGTGTGTAGTCTGGCTCCTCATACATGTGGAAAAACTCATGCGCGAAGCCAGGAAGGGTCATGTAAATCGACTTCCGAAGGACCGCGCCTGAACTGGTAAAGGATCGAATCATCCTAGCTGATCCAAAGTCGGTTTGAGTCAACGACTCGGGATACTCGTCCGTACGTTGAGGGATACCCATGACCACAAGTTTGGGATTTTCCTCGAAGTAGTGGCTCAGATGGGCTAGCGCATCGATTTGCTCAGGATAGCTATCGTCATCAAGTGCCAGGATTAAATCACCCTGTGCCTCTCGCACCATCCGATCACGTGACGCAATCGAACCTATTCCGACTTCATTGATGATCAATCTGGCAGATGGCAGTTCTCGCTTCACCATCTCCACCGTGTCATCGGTGCACCCATCCGCCGTGATCAGAATCTCCAGCGGTTGAGGATCCAATCCCTTGAGAACATTGAGTGTCTTCGTGAGATCAACCGACCTGTTCTTGGTCGTGATCATAATGGAAACTTTCATCATATCCCTTTGACTTTGGTGAACCATCCCTTGGTGTATCCCGTGAAAAGAAGTCTGTCTTTGATGGCTTTCTGATAGCCAACCTTTGCCTTGGCCGTCATCGGCAACCTCCGCGCAGGAGTTTTCTGCCACGATCGGAAATCCCGCAAAGCTGTCTTGCGCAGGACACTCCTCCACATGTCATATTGGGGATGGAGAAATTCGGCGCCGAGATCCCAGGGCTTCGGATACTCCACGAAGTGAAGGAGACGGTTGAGCGAACCCACGGGCGTTTTCAGTGCCGGCCAGTGCTTGCGCATATTGACTATCGTGTTGAATCGCTCATCGAGTTGGTATGCCTTCAGATGGAGGACAAAATTCAACGCCGATTGATCCCAGTAGGCAGCAGGATAATTCCGCAGAAAATCCAGAGCCTGCTCTGTGATTTCTTGGCGACGCCATTCCACAGCATTGACGAGCATGATCCCGGCGTTGAAGTAAGGTTCATGTGGGCTTACTCCGAGCAATTTCGCAACAGCACGGTCAGCACATCCTGAGAGTGGAGCCTCCGAGACAAACCCAGCCGGCGCCTCTCCCATATCGAGATTCTCCAACTGGGAGACATCCAGATCACAGAGGATATCGGCATCCAGATAGAGAAAGTGGTTTGCATCCAGCATGGAGGCAATCAGAAGACGATAGTAGGTCGCCCAGCTTCCGTTCAGTTGAGGGAATCCAGCAAAGAGACCGGCATCGACTCTGCGAATCTCAAGCGCATAGGGCTTCTTCAGAGGATCAAGGCTCTTTGCGAGCAATCTCTGATCAGCCTCATCCAAATCATCGCTGAAAATCGTGAAGTCCGGACGAGATTTGCCCTCGTAGCGCTCCAGGACGGAGTAAAGAGCCACATGCAGACCAGGGAGTACCCTGCGATCAGCACAGAAGACGATGTTCATGATTCGATTCGCTTGAATCCCCAGTGCTTAGAGGGAGGGATTTTTCAGCGATTGATACAAATCCAGATAACGACTCGCCATCAGGGCAGAGCTAAATTTCTCCTCCACCGACTTTCTCGCCATCCTCCCCATAGCCTCTCGTTCCGAGGGGTGCTCCATCATCCAGGTTAGCATCCGTAGCAGGCCGGAAACACTTCCTACCTCCCGCTCCATCAATCCATCAACTCCATCCTCCACGACATCAGCCAATCCGCCTGCCGTGTAGGCAGCCACCGGAGTACCACAGGCCATGGCTTCCAAGGCAACGAGACCGAACGTCTCGACTAGGCTCGGCATCACAAAGACATCGAGGGCGCTGTAGTAGAGGGATTGAAACCTGGGTGAGCCGATGCTTCCCATCGAGATCGTCTGATAGCGGCCAGCATTCTGAGGCCATTTCCCGGAACCGAAGATCAAGAGCAGGATGTTGTCACTTGGAAGGGACTCCAAAGCCTTCAAGAGCAAATCAGCCCCTTTTCGTTTTTCATGGAAATCGGAACAGGCGAAACCGATCACAAACTTTCCCTCGGGGATCTGCAGGGCCTGCCGGGCGACTGATTTATCGATGACCGCATACTGCGAGGGATCGAGGCCGAGAGGGATCGTCGTGATGGATTTGGCACACTTGCCGAGGGCGGAACGGTGGATTTGCTCCGTCGTCCAAGTACTATTCCCCACAAAATGGAGATTCGATCCTTCATAGAGCCCCTTCTTGATTCGGAAATTCTTATGCGTGGCATCACGGGGATGAGGACTCTTCTGCTGGGGACAGTTGCCGCATTCCTTGCTGAAGTGATCGCACTCCTTCGGATAATGACATCCCCCGGTGATCGGAATCAGGTCGTGAATCGACCAGACCACAAGTTGATTCTGTGGCAACGAGTGAAAGAAACTCTGGAGATCAAGCCATCGGGCTACCCAATGCAGGTTGACGATATCTGGCTGGAGTCCCGTGTCACGCAGCGGGGTGGGACGGATCCACCCCGGCCCCGTGACAAAGCCTCCCTCTGAGGTCTTCCTGTTCTGGATGCTCGTCCGAATCGCCGCAAGATTTCGACGGACAAAGGACTGATTCTGATAAGCACCCATGCAGGTGGGATCCGATGTCGATCCATCACCGTAGACAAGGTGGCTATCGGCCCCGAGATCCAATAACCCCCGATGTAGTCGTTGGGCCGCGATGCCGGAGCCACCGGCTAGCAAGGTTGAGAAATGGGCGACAGAGAGGCTCATTGTGGAAGAATTTCCTGATACATTTCCGCATACCGATTAGCCATTAATGAATCGGTAAATTTACTGATGACACGCTGTCTGGCAGCCATCCCCATGGAGAATCGTTCGGATTGGTGGTCTTTCATCCATAGAAGCATCTGAGCCAATCCCTCCACACTTCCGATATTCTTTTCGACGAGTCCAGTTTCACCATTTGAAACCACATCGGCTAAGCCACCCGCGGTATAGGAGATTGTAGGCGTTTCACAGGACATAGCCTCCAAAGCTACTAAGCCGAACGTTTCAACAAGGCTGGGCATGACAAAAACATCGAGTGCGGAATAAAATACAGATTGCAGCAGCTTTGAAGATGTTGCACCTAATGAAATGGTCTCGATATGGCCTAACTCATTTGGAATTGAACCGCCACCCATCGAAACAAGAACTACATCCTGGGAATTGAGATTTTTTAAAACCTCGAGAAGAATATCTCCCCCCTTACGTTTTTCCTCAAGGTTTACCCCGGCAAATCCAATTACAAACTTTTTCTCAGGAATACTCAGGGCATCTCTAGCAGTTGTTTTAGGGATTGGGGAATAATCTCTGGGATTTATCCCAAGGTGGATAGTACGTATCGACGCTGCATCCTCTGACAAAGAGGATTTTTTAATTTGATCGGTAGTCCACTCACTATTTCCGACAAAATGAAGTTTCTTTTTTTTATAGAGTCTTTTTTTGATTTTAAAATATCGTGCACTATAATCATTTAGACTCGGATTTTTGAGCTGCGGACAAATACCACATCCTACTGTAAAGCGATTGCATTCATTACTATATGAACATCCGCCAGTTATAGGAATCATGTCATGAATTGACCAGACAACAGGAGTTTCCAACGGAATGGATTCAAAGAAACTTGGAAGATCTAGCCAATTCGCAACCCAATGAAGATTAACGATATCGGGCTTGAATGATAGCTTTGAGAGAGGAGTTTTAGCAACCCAGTCAGGACTTGTAAGATAACCTAATGAAGATTCTCTACCTCTTTTAGTTTTCTGCTTAATCGCCAATCGGTTCCTTTGAAAGAAGGTGCTGTTTTGAAACAATGGAGCAATTTTCGGATCAGAAGATGAACCTTCTCCAAAGAACAAATAACTGTCGATTCCTCCCATCTCGAGAGCAAGATGTAATCTGGACGCAGCAATGCCGGCACCGCCTGCAAGCAACGATGTAAAGTGAGCCGTTTTCAAGAAAATAAATTAAGTTTTTACGTATTTAGATCCGCAGCATCCGCAAGGAATATTGCAACCCTCTTGATACGTCGGCGCAATGATAAGGGAACCATTTTTATGCTCCCTTCGATTGAACTTTTCAGAAATTTCTTGAACGAACGGAAGGGATCGTTTCTTTCTGGCGGAGCGAAGTACCATCGGATCGTTTTAATGAATAGATAGTTCCTCTCCATCAGCCTCTTCCGATACTCATCGTAGATGGGCTGTAGATCGGGACTATCTTGTAAGTACCCAATCGGATCTGACAAGCGAGTCGCAGGGACTTCAGGTCGCTCTGGTTTGTATCCACTGTAATGCACAAAGACGAGATCATGAGATCCATTGACCAGATAGTTACCCCCCCGCTTTTCTAATTTCCGCTCAAAGTGGTTCCAGTAGCAGAAATTGTAGCCTGGATCCTTCTCCACATAGACCCCGTCAAAGTAAACCGGTGCCAAGCCGGTCCATAATTGATCAAAGAACGCTCCGGCAACTCCGGGGCGATAAAAGCAATGGTCTTTCAGACGGATTTTCCACCATTGCAGAAAGGCCATCGTCACCGCCGATCGCCGTGTGGCGATAAAGCCCAGATTGTAAATGCCGGCATAGAGCATCACTCGCTCATAATAGATATTTTCCGGGGAATCATCGTAGGCGCAGCTATGAGGCGTCAGGACGATGTTGTTCTGCTTCAGAGTTTTCAGGAGACCGTCAAAGCTGGAGTAGACCATCATATCGGGATCCAGATAAGTCACGGAGGCCACGTCATGATCTCGCTCATAAAGGTGCGCCATATAGAAGGGCTTCACCGCGGTGTTCAGCTCCACGATATTGTACTTGGCTGCCATATCAGGGAACTCCGCCAACTTAAGCTCCTCGACAGGAATCACCTCGAATCGACTACAATACCCACGATCAAGATCTGATGGGAATCGATCGACAAGACCGATCACGAACTTAAAGTCGGGATTCTGATCGAGAACGGAATCCCCAAGCGTCTTGGCATGAGCCAAGTAGTTAGAGGAACAAATGGTGAGAACGACGTTCATACATCAAAAAAGAATATTTAAGTAATTATCAATCTGAATATAACGTCTTAGAATGATCCTTTTCCTTCCGATCTAATACCACTTTTTGAATAATTTTTTCCAAAGATGCACCCGCTACGTTCCAATTAAGTCTTTGATCATATTCTTGTCGGGAGGATAGGGCCAATCGACGATACTCATTGATATCCCTGAAGGTATTTGCAATCCAATCAGCTATCTCTGAATGAGAAGCATTTAGCCCAAATCTATGCCCGTTTTTATTATTTCTTACAACAGAGGGAACTCCATCAACATCCCTAGCAATTGCAGGAACTCCGCAGGCACTGGCTTCAGCATAAACCAATCCATAACATTCGGCTACGGAAGGAACAATTAGAAAATGACTTCGCGCCAATTCGTTGAGGATATGCTCTTCACCACCAGATGCTTTGCTTAAGAATCCTTGGACTGTTACATATTCTTTCTCACATAATGAAATTTCGGGACTCAACCCAATAATAGTAAGATGCGTTGGTATTCCCATTTCGTTCAATCGGCGCGTTATATCAACAGCAACTTTCCCTCCTTTGCGCTCCCACTCTACACCAATAAACAGGAGTTTAATCGAACCAGAATCTCTTGAGATAATATCATTTTTTACTTTTTCAAGAGATGGGGGATGCTGAAGGTTTGCACCAAATGGAACAACGTAGACCTTATCGGGGTTTAGATTGTAATCACGGATTGCGCTAGTAGCCGCCCAGTTAGAGGCAAAAACACAAGCTGAAGCACGATTGAAAGCTGCTTCTTCTATAATATTTCCGTTAGATCTTGATTCATGACATAGATTTTTAAAATGCGCATTGTGATTTATAAGAGCATTAAATGTTGCATCGCTGTACGTGATTAATGGTATTCCTTTTGGAACAAATGCAACCCCGGGGTTCCAAGGAGTGAGAATAGCTTCAATATTTTTGATTTTACTGATTTGAATAAAAATTTCTTTTGAATGAATTTTAGCGAAAGATAAATCCCGATCAGGAAGAAATTGCCGCTTTAACACACGAGAGTAAAACTTATTTTTAAAATCGAGAAGTAATCGTGTGCTTTTGGGTAGTTTTACCGATGTAGCAAAATCAACATCAACTCCTTTTTTTTTCAGTGAATTCCAAATAGAAAATCCAGTTCCTGACCAATGATGAATATCACTCGGATCAAAATTAGTAGCGTATGCAATTTTCATTATTTTATTTTTTATTATCCCAATCGAAGAGTCCTGTCACATTTTTCTAATGTGCTTAAACGATGAGCTATAATTATAATTGTTAACTTTCCGTTGAGTTGTGTAATTGTATCCATAACTGCTTTTTCAGTATCTACATCCAATGCACTTGTGGCCTCATCTAGCACAAGGACTTCAGGGCTATGAAAAAGGGCCCTAGCGACCCCGATTCTTTGACGCTGCCCTCCTGACAATCGAACACCACGCTCACCCACTACGGTATCAAATCCCTCCGGCAGGGATCTAATGAAATCAAGGATGTGTGCTCCTCTGGCGGCTTCCTCCAGAGCATTGGAATCGATGGTTTTGGGATCGATTCCAAAGGCGATGTTTGCAGCAATGGTGTCATCAAGGAGATAGATATCCTGAGGTACATAGCCGATCATGCTTCTCCAGCATGAAATGTTCTCTTGGGTGATTGGTTCGGCATCGACCTTGATGATACCTGAACTCGGTGAATGAAGTCCGAGAATCAAATCAACCAGCGTTGATTTTCCCGAGCCAGATGGGCCGGCAATCCCAATCGATTCATTTTTCTCAATCGATAGTGAAAGCTCCTTTATGACATCTTGGTCAGATCCAGGATAACGATAAGTCACACCCTCAAGGGATAGGCTCTTCAGGAAGGGAAGTTTTCCCGAAACCAGATGACCATTGGATGAAACGACGGCGCTCTCGTGCTCGATCGCCAGAATCTCCTCCTCGAGTTGGACGAGGGTATAATTATTGGCCGCAACAGCGACAAGTTGCCCGAAGAGAAGCTGCAAAGACGGAAGTAGTCGGTAGCCTGCCATCGCCATCACCATAAGATTAGGAAGGATGTCGGAGAATGGTTTTCCCTGGAGGGCCAGGACGACGACAATCGACACAAGACCGCCGTAGGCAATAGGCTCTATCAGATATCTTGGCCCATTTGCATAAATAGGTATGAGGCTTTGTTGCTTTGTCGTCTCAGCCGAATGTTGGATGGCTTTCTCAATGAAGTAGCGGGTCTTTCCATGAACAAACACAGTCTTGATGGCATGGAGGAACTGATTGGTATTTTTCCAGAACCCGACATTGTGCCGCTGGATCATCTCCCCGATTTTACGAGTTCTGGGCCTGATCCAGAGGAATGCCATCAGATAAAACCCTCCGAGCAGAACCACTGCACCCATTGCTACGAACGGCTGCACATAGAAGACCGTCGCAGCCAACATCGAGATAAGCACAAGTCTCGTGAGGATCTCACCCAATGGAAGAAGCACATTAATAGTAAAACTATGAATATCCTGAATACGTTGGCTCAGGAGCGCTGAATTTCGGTGCAGAAAGTAACCATACGGGCGCATCGCATAGGATCTCAGCAACTGCCCCCTGATCCATTGTGAGAAACTATAAGCGTAACGAATTCTAACATATTCGCTCGCCATGCTTCCCACACTGGCAATCAAAAGCATCAGAATGGAGAATGTCCCCGCCACCGCCAGAAGGTGATTCGTCGACATGGGTGGCAGAAAATGGAGAAACCATCTTCCTGCGGACGAATTTCTGATTCGCTCTGGATCAGCAGCTAATGCAAAAAATGGGAAAATCGAGGTAACCCCAATCAATTGGAGCAACCCGTTGAGAAAAACCATCCCCAAGACACCAAATAGTCTCAAACGACCATAAGGAATAGCCAACGCATAACAGCGACTCAGAAGTTTGATGAACGATTTGATCATGGGATAAAGACGCTAATTAAATATTCGGGAGTGGATCCATTTTCTAAACCTGTCGGTATTCCGCTCAAAGAGCCACCAGATGACTACGGAGTAGACAATCGTCAGTCCTAGCCCCCCTATGAACCAGAGAGAGGTCATCGGAGTAGGAGTTACCTGCCGACCCTGAAACAGGACAAAGAACAGATAGGCCAACAGCGGAAAGTGCACCAAGTACAGGGTGTAGGAGATCTCGGACATTCCAGCCGAGATCATGCCGTAGAGATGGCTTGATGAAACTCTTGCGGCAAGCCCTGCAACAAGGACTGTACAGCTCATTCCAATCGCGAGATCAGCCCCCTCCCCCATATGTCCAGTTCTGCTGGCCAGGAGAGTCCCAATCGTCAGAAGAAGTCCCAATATTAACAGAACAGGATTGTTCGCAATAGTCCTTATCGAGTCCTTACGAATCAGGAAGAAAACTACTGACCCGAGCAACCAAATCACTCCTCCCAAGAGGATCGACTTAGGTAGGAAGGACACGATACCCGCCACAAGAATGAGGGCTATCACCCGATCTCTCCATTTCCCAGTAACGAAGATGGTCAGTCCCAGTGGGAAGAGCAGGTAGTACCACAATTCATTAGCCAGGCTCCAGAGCGGGCTATTCGTCCCGAAGCAGGGTAGTTTGATAGTTTGAAGGAAAAAGAGATTCCCAAAAAACGAGGCAAGGCTCCAGTCCGCCGGGCCAGCTGGAGTGGGGCCTGAGTTGTAGATCTCGCGATAGGCCCCCTCATATCCGGTAGGAGCGTGGGCATATCCCAGCTTGTCCCAGAAAAGCGTCAGCAGAAGCGCCGGGATCAGGACTACCCAGAGGCGGCTCATGCGTCGGAGCAGATACTCTCTCCAAGACCATTTGCCGGTTTGCAGTGCCGTAATCACGCTTCCCCCCACTAGGTACCCGCTCAGCACAAAGAAGATCATGACGGCCTGATGGCCAAGTCCGGTCACGAGGTAGAATCCCTTGGCCAAGATTCCCGGGGCCTTCAACTGGGCAAACGGAACAAAGAGAAATGCCCTGAGATGCTCCACCACAACGAGCAAAGCCGCCAACCCACGCAGGCAATCAAGATGAACAAGGCGGTGTTTCAAGGGGGGGGAATTAAACGAAAGTGTCTTATATCTTCCCTGCCAGTGCCTTGAAGACGGGGAGAACTTTGCGGAAGAAGCGGTGCCAGGAGTGGAGCTGGTTGATCCGGTTTTCCAGAAACTGTTTGGAATGCTCCTCGGAGCCAACTCCGCGCAGGGACTCGATTCTCGATTCCCCCCCTTTGAGGTAAGGCTCGATGCGGTCTCGGAGGTAGCCGCCTGCAAGTCTGCGGAGACTGATCTCGGCGGTGAAGTGGTCCTTGCGGGAGCCATCAACAGGGACAAGGTTAACAGCGCCGAGGGAACGCAGCACGCGAAGTCCCTCGCTAACGGAGCCTTTGCTCAGCTCCAGACGCGAGACCAGATCGTCAAAGGCCAGCGGCTCCTCGCTGCTATAGAGAAGGCCGTAGATTTCCCCCAGAGAGCGCGGCAGGGAGAGAACGGCAAAGGCCCCGACAAAGAGGTCTATGGATTCCATCTGGAAGGAAGTCAGGCGCAGGGGAGGCGTGGAGGGCAAGGAAAAGTTTAAGGATGGGAGATTAGGGATCAGTAATTTTAACCACCGAGCCCCGTGTCCCGAGAGTAATGCAGAGGCGGAAACCAAGACGAAAGGTGCGATCTGGCATTGGCTCCGTGATACGGAGCTGACCGCGCGATGGATCATCTCTGCAAGCGAGCTTGCATGAGTGATCT
>CAIKYN010000335.1 GCA_903831635.1 uncultured Spartobacteria bacterium | reverse complement strand
TGCCAGCAGGACCGACACCGAAGGTGATGTCATGAGCATCAATGGCACGAAGGTAATCCCTCTGAGAGAGGTTCTTGGGAACAACAGGAGGCTTGCGCTGAGAACACTGGATCCGTTCCTGGTAGAGTCCCTCTAGTGGCGAAATGGGTAAAATAGACGCATTAGCAGACCGTTGATCATTCGGCGCGACAACAGAGGCTCTAGAGTTTTTGGGATGCTCGGAATCCACATGGTGCTCAAGGGCAAATAGAAATTGGTCCCGTCCGATCACTCCACCCATGGCCACGACACGTTGAAGTTCATCGAAAATGAAGCGGGCCTTCGCAACAGCCACCTTATCGCCCTGGATCTTCAACCAGCCGTCACGGCTCGTAATACGAACACCAAGATCCCTCTCCATGAGGCGAAGTAGTTTCTCGTCGCCGCCATACAGGGCCTGCAGAGCACGCGCGTTGTCGAACTCCAGGGTGATTTCCTCACCGAGAGCGGACGCCTTCTTCGGATCACGAACTGGATCCTGCTTTCTTTTCTGTGATGGTCTCTTCAACGACAACGGCTACTTGTAGCCGTAAACCAAAGCCCACGGAGTGCGATCCTCGGGGGACTTGAGGATCTGGACGATGGCAAAAAATGTTCCCGTAGCTTTGGGGCTGACTCTTGCTCCGGCAAAGCGTCCTTTCTGCCAGCTTTCGGCATCAACGAGGTTACCGTTGTCGTCGTATATATGGACGGAAAGGGTTGCTCCCTTCAGATCAGTGGCCATCAGGAACCAATAATTGTTTCCCTTGAAGAGCTGGGAACTGACGGCCTTCTTTTCCCGAACCCCGAGATCACCACCCCAGGCATCCTTACGAATGGAAAACCCCTGTTTATAATAGGGAAGGGCCGCTTCATAGGCAAATGAGAGGGCATCATCCACCGTGGCATGGACAAGGCAAGGTGACCAAGCGGCAAGCGCCAGTGCAACTAAGGCGAAGCGATTTTTCAATTTACGTGATCCGAAGTTCAAACAAAGGGAAGGGAAGAAGTTCATAATCAGTTTCCGGTATTCCCTTCAACGATCTGCTGGTTGACGCCGTGGGTGAGGTCATGGATCGATTTGACCTGTTCGGGTGTGATTTTGTCTCCCCCCTCGCTAACGATAGGTCCGATTTTCCTCAGCACGTCCCTGATGCTTGCAACCAGGGGATTCTTCCGAAGTCGTCCCCCCATGGAACCAATGCAACGATCAAAATAATTCACCAATTCCGGCTGATGAAGGAGCTCGGTGCCATCCTTGGAAAATCCACCATCCACGATCGAGGTGAGAACCTCGGTGCCTCGAAGCCACCCGCCCAGACTTACCAACTGGGAAAGATCCTGATCATTGAGTTCCTGCATCGCCCCGCGGACATCCTGCAGGGCCCCGTCAAATTCCGCCCGAACCCCTCTCCAATCACGCTGATCGGCCTTGTCGGTGATGCTCTTGCTGCGTGCAATGACGGACTTGCGCACATTAATTCCATCCGCCAGCGTCAGGACTTGGCGGCCAAGTTCCTTGACCCGCTCGGCATCCTCAGCCTCGACAGCCACAAAACCTTCGGCGATCACATTTCCAAGAAGAAGGGCTATACGGGCGCGATCTTCCGGAGTGCGGGTCTTACCGTCACGAAGCTGACCTTTCCAGTTCGGGTTACCGAGTTTGTCGAGTACGGCAAAGATTTCACTGGGTACAGGCACCACCACCTCCTCCACGGCCGCCGCGGGAAAATCGGAAAGCGAGATCTTCTTCGGTGGAGTATCCGCCCTCGCGATCGGTGAAGTAAAAAGAAGGAGACACGCAATGGCCGCGTTAAGGCAAATAAGTGGATGCATCGGAAATCGGGAAAAAATACCCTCGCCGAGAGAGGGCTCGCTGTGGAGCATGGGCGAATCGTTGTTCACACGCTGTTGGTTAAATTCAATCTGTAATGGACCGGGAAAGATTACAACATATTCTTGATAGGGCTTCGGCCAAGCGACTCCTCGTCATTGGGGATTTGATGCTGGACGAATTTGTCTGGGGAAACGTCGGCAGGATCTCCCCCGAGGCGCCAGTGCCGATCGTGGAGGTGCAGAGCGAGTCCAGCTATCCCGGCGGAGCGGCCAACGTGGCGCGCAATCTGCGGGAGTTCACCTCCTCGGTCACCATGCTCGGAATGGTGGGGTCCGATACCTCCGGAGAAAAACTAACAGGACTCCTGAAGAGCGAGGGAATCTCCACGGAGGGTCTTTTCACGGATCCCTCAATACCGACAATCGTCAAAACACGGATCATTGCCCAGCGCCAGCAGGTTGTACGGGTGGACCGCGAGCAACGCACGGCACCAGGTTCGGGCAGGCAGGATATCCTCAGTAAGGCACGTGCTTTGGTGACAGATGCCGACGCAGTGCTGATTGAGGACTATGGCAAAGGCTTCCTCGATCAAGGTTTGGTAAATGCCGTCCTGGAAGTGGCACGGGAGAAGGGTGTGATCGTCACCTGCGATCCCAATCCCAAAAATCCCCTGGAATGGCCCGGCATCGCCACGATCAAACCTAACCGTTCCGAGGCCTTCGCCGCTGCAGGCATCCCCCTCTCCCCTCCGATATACCCGGTTGAAAACGACGCTGCCCTGATGAAAGTGGGTGAAATTCTCCTCAGTCGCTGGAATGCAGGCGCTCTGTTGATCACCCTGAGTGAGCAGGGCATGATGCTCTTCCGCAAGAATTATCCTCCGTATCACACACCGACGCGCGCCCGGGAAATCTTCGACGTCTCCGGCGCAGGAGATACCTCCATTTCGCTCTACACGCTCGGCATCACGGCGGGAGCAACCCCGGAGGAGGCTGCCGAGTTGGCCAATCATGCCGCAGGCATCGTCGTGGGGAAACTTGGTACCGCAACCTGCACGCGTGCCGAGCTGGAGGAAAGTTTCAGGGACCTCTACCCAGCATGAGCAGCTCATCAGGCCTTCGCCCCGCCCTCTTTGTCGACCGCGATGGAACGCTCATGGTTGAGGTGGATCATTGTCGCGATCCCAAAGATGTGAAGGCCTATGCAGGTGCCGCCGAGGAGTTGGCACGGGCTCGCTCCCTAGGATGGGCTGTGATCATTATCACGAATCAGAGCGGCATCGGTCGCGGTTATTTCACCGTGGAGCACTTCGACTCCGTGCAGGCGGAACTCATCCGCCAACTCAACGGGGAAGTCGACGCCTCCTACATGGCGCCCGACCAC
>CAIKYN010000334.1 GCA_903831635.1 uncultured Spartobacteria bacterium | reverse complement strand
CATGCCTATTTGATTTCGGGATCGCCCGGATCCGGAGTTCAGGAATTTGCCAATGAGTTGGCTGCGCTTTTCCTCGGATTAGGTGAGATCGCAGTGGAGAAGGACCCCGACTTTCATGCTATCGAGCCGGAATCGAAATCCCGCAAGCTCCTCACCGAGCAGGTGAGGGAGCTGGAGCATGCGATCCATCGCAAACCCGAACGAGGCTCCCGTAAGGTTGCGGTGGTGCGTGATGCGGACCGCCTCATGCCTCAGGCCGCAAATGCGTTCCTGAAGACGCTGGAAGAACCACCTGACGGATCGCTTCTGATCCTGACCACACAGCTTCCGGAGGCTCTGCTGGAGACGATCCGCTCCCGCTGTATCTCCGTCGTTCTGCATTCCACGATTCCTCGTCCCGTAGGCTCCAGGGAGGAACGTCTCGCGAGGAGGCTGACGGAGTTCTTCGGGCGCGGATCGAAAACGGATGCGACGGCTGCCTTCGGCCTCACGCGGATCTTCCGAGATCTCATCGAGGAGGTGAGGGAGGAGGCCGCGGAGAGAACCAAGGAGGAGTTAGCTGCGGAAAAGGCGCACTTTGGAAAGACCACCGAGGGAGACTGGGAGAATCGCGAGGAAGCTCTCAAGGCGAGCTCCGAAGCCGAGGTGCTGCAGGAGCGCTCGCTCTTACTCGGAGTCGTAGCCGATTATTTCGGAGGAGCGCTCAGGAAGCTTCATGCTGATACTCAGGGAGGAATCGAGGAGCAGGATGAGTCCCGCAGGCTGATCCGTTGCCTTGATGCTGTGGAAAAGCTACGAAGCACTCTGGAACGAGGTATTCAGGAGGGCCTGGCTTTGGAGGCGGGATTTCTGGAACTGATGATAGCTTCCAAGGCAGAATAACAAGCAAGTCATGAAAAAGCGTCCCGTCGTTCTGAAATTCGGTACCGGCATCCTCGCCCGTGAGGGGGGATGCTCCTTGGATCCAGCTCAGTTTCGGAGTCTCTGCGCCGAGATAGCCCGGCTAGTAGAGCAGGGGATTCCCGTCATTGTGGTTTCCAGCGCTGCTGTGGCGGCGGGGGTCGATGCACTGGGATTGGCGAAACGTCCGTCGGATCTCGCCGGGAAACAGGCGTGTGCCGCCGTCGGTCAACCCGCTCTGATGACGGCTTATGCACGCCACCTCGGGAGACATGGACTTCGTCCCGCACAACTCCTGCTCACCCACGACGATATTTTCGATGAGGGACGTCGGGGTAATGCACGTGTCACTCTGACCAAGCTTCTGCAATCTCCGGGCGTCGTGCCGATCATTAACGAGAATGACTCGGTTGCCGTGGAGGAGTTGCGGTTCGGTGACAATGACCGCCTCTCTGCGGAAGTCGCCCAGTTGGTAAAGGCCAGCCTCCTGATCCTTCTGACCAGTGCGGATGGACTGCTGGCGAAATCAAAAAGCTCAAAGAACTCAGGGACTTCCTCGAAGAACCCTTCTCAGCCCTCACCAAAACCAATACGCATCCCCGTGGTGACGGAGATCAGTGATGCCTTCCGGCATGTGACACCGGATAAGGGAGAGCACTCGACGGGAGGGATGCAGGCCAAGCTCCAGGCGGTGCAATCCGCCGTGAATGCAGGAATCGAGACGGTGATCGCCCATGGTCGCAAGAAGAACCAGATGACCGGAGCCATTGCCGGAAAAGATGTCGGAACCCGCTTCCCTGCTCGCAAGGTAAGAAAACCATCGAAGTCATGACGCAGGCAGTGTTAACCCTGACCCGAATTCAGGCTATCGGACGGAATACCTTCACGGAACTGGTTCGCCAGAAGGTCTTCTACTTCCTGCTGATCTTCGGCCTGATCGTGATCGGCAACTCAGCATTCCTTGCCAAGTTCTCGTTCCAGGAAGAGTTTCAGATGCTCAAGGATGTCTCGCTCGGTGCCATGTCTGTTTTCCTGAGTCTCCTGGCCATCCTGGCGACGGCCACCCTCTTGCCGAGGGATTTGGAGGATCGCACAATCTTCACCATCCTCTCCAAGCCGGTTCAGCGCTTCGAGTACCTGCTTGGTAAGCTTCTCGGGGTGATCATTCTCCTGACGGTTTCGACGCTCATCATGGGGCTGCTTTTTCTTTGTGTCCTTTTTCTTCGTGAGAATATGGCGCTTGCCGAGACCCGACTCTCCCTCCGGGGATCCCCGCAGGAACTCGCCGCCGCCTTGGCCGACATCAAAAAAGCCGCCTTCAGCTGGGATCTGATTCCGGCGATGGCGATCTTGCTGGTGAAGGGGATTCTCCTCTCCTCGCTGACGCTTCTTGTCTCCACGGTTGCTACCTCGGGAATCTTTGCGATTCTCGTTTCGGCCTCGGCCTATTTTATCGGGCATCTTCAGGTCACAGCCCGCGAATACTGGATGAGCGGGATGGGTATCCATTGGTGGACACGGATCTTCACCGCCTTCGTGGCACTCCTCTTTCCCGACCTTCAAGCCTTTAACCTCAGCGATGATATCGTGGCGGGGACGGCCCTTCCGATTGGCCTCTTCTGGCAGACGGTTGCCCTCGGGGCGGTCTACACGTCTGTTTATTACGCCGTCGCCTGTTTTATCTTTGAGAGCAGGGAGCTCTAGGAATTGCGGGAGTCTTAGAATCACGCTCCACGCCATGTCAGGCCTTTCATCGCTCCGAAGGAATTTCATCGCCATTCTGATGCTGGCTTTCGCGGGAGCCGTCCTATTGCCTTGGGAGAGGGAGCTTCAACGCGATTCCCAAGCCGCTCATTTCCGAACGGCGCCCCTGAATCTGAGTCTTCGGGAACAGATCGGACAGTCGGGATTCCTGGCAGCATTAAGCGGGTTTCGCGCACCGCTCGCTGCTTTCCTCTGGATCGATGCTCATTCCGCTTGGGAGAAGACCGAGTGGGGTCGCATGGCAGGGCTCTTCAATACGGTTACCACGCTCCAACCCCATACCCTGCTCTACTGGGATATTGCCGCTTGGCACATGGCTTGGAATGCCAGCATCGCCGCCCTTCAGGATACCAAGCAGCAGAGCGAGGTTCTTCGGGAGCGGGCGCGTCGCCAGTACATTGAGCTGGGACGTGATTTTCTGGAACGAGGCATCAAAAACAATCCCGACAACTACCTTCTCTACGATCGACTTGGAATCCTGCTGCGCGACAAGGTGGAGGATCATAGTGCTGCGGCCGATGCGTTTGCCAAGGCAGCCTCGTTTCCCGATGCTCCCAGCTATATCGGGCGTTTTGCAGCTTATGAAATGGCCAAGGTTCCCGGCAGGGAGCGCGAGGCGTACCAGAGACTTCTGACTCTGTATCATCAGGGGAAAAAACAATGGATGCCTTCGCTCCTTGCCAAGATCCGGGAACTGGAAAAGAAACTAAACATCCCTCCGGATCAGCGTATCCCAGACTCAGGGGCAGTAGATCGAGGAGCAACTGGATCGTCACCTTTCCACTAAAATGCGCTGTGCAATTCTGGGTGATATTCATGGCAATCTTCAAGCGCTGGAGGCGGTGCTTGCCGACGCTCGGGAGTATGGGTGCACCGAGTTCCATTGCCTGGGGGATGTCGTTGGTTACAACGCAAACCCCAGCGAGTGCCTTGAGATCGTGAGGAATCTCCCCGGGGCATGTGTCCTCGGAAATCATGATCAGGCGGCCTTCGGAGAGTATTCCCTTGAAGGATTTAGTTCCTCCGCCTCGGTATCCCTGGAGTGGACTAGGGGTGTCTTGAACGCTGATCAGAAAGCCTGGCTCGGATCCCTACGTCTGCAACGCCAGATCAGGAAGACGACACTTGTTCATGCAACCCTCGATTCTCCTGAATCCTGGGGATATGTCCGAACGGACTTCGAGGCTCAACTGAGTCTCGCCTGTCAACTGACACCGCTCTGTTTCATCGGTCATACCCATGTTCCCAAGAGTTTCGGACAGGGTGTGGGTGAGATGCTGCTCTTTGAAAATGTCGATGGGGTCGAACTTCCCAGATCGCCCAAGCTGCTGATTAATGCCGGATCGGTTGGGCAACCGCGTGACGGTGACTGGAGAGCCGCCTACATGATCCATGATGAGGAGAGTCGCGGTCTTTGGCTCCGACGTGTGGAGTATGATGTTGAGTCTGCAAGCAGGGCCGTCCTGGCAGCGGGGCTTCCAAGTAAGCTGGCTGAGAGACTCCATAAGGGGGCATAAAGGAGGGCGCAGAGGATCATGAATAAACCGAAACGCATCCTGCTGGTGAAGCCCAGTTCGCTTGGCGATGTGATCCATGCGCTTCCGGTTGTTTCGGCCATCCACCGTCACTGGCTTGAGGCCGAGGTGCGTTGGCTTATTCATCCGGCTTGGCGTTCCCTTGTGGAGCATCATCCTGGTGTCTCGGGAACGGTGCTCTTCCCTCGGGAAAAATTCCGAGGTGCTGGTGGATGGATTCGTTCGATCGCCTGGATGCGGACCTTGTCAGATTGGAAGCCAGACTTGGCGATCGATCTTCAGGGGTTGCTCCGGAGTGCACTGTTTGCACGGCTTTCGGGAGCCCCTCGTGTCGTGGGACTCTCTGATGCACGTGAGGGGGCACGTCTGTTCTATAGCGAACGGGCAACCGTTAAACGCGGTGATCATGCCGTGAACCGCTATCTCTCCGTACTCGACCCTCTTGGATTGCCTCGCCCCGTCTGTACCGTATTCGATCTTCCCGAGGGAAATCTTCCGAAGGGTTTCTCCACTTCAACCCCCTACGTGGTGATCCATCCCTATGCCCGAGGTGAGGGTAAGAGCCTTTCTCCAGAACTGATCCGATCGTTTTCAGAAGGCGCCGCGAGTCATCGAGTTGTGATGGTGGGGAGAGGGGGCTTCCAAAAGGGGCAGAGTGATTTGCCGAAAAACATTGAGGACTGGAGTAACCGCACAGACCTCCTCGAACTCACGGCCATCCTCCGGGGAGCCTCGTTCATCATCAGCTCAGACAGTGGTCCCATGCATCTGGCTACGGCACTACATCCGAAAAAAACACTGGCGATCCATCTCTGGAGTGATCCTTTGAAGGTGGGTCCTTGCTCTCGGGAGTCATTGGTATGGAAAAATGGCCGTATCAGCCGGGTTTCCTCGTTAGATGATTTCTGGCGAGCCGAAGGAAGAGCTCCCACAGCGAGCGAGATGGAGGAACTCGGTCGGCTTGCGACTGAGAAAAGTTAGAAGGAAAAAGGAAAAGTAAAAAAACGAGAGGCAATCGCAGCATGCGATACACAAGTTAAAAAGTTGATCCGATCGGTTCACTTTCTCACCTTTCGGCCACTTCTTCATTTTTCATTCTGACTTTTGCCTTAAGATCTTCTAATGGGTTTTTCCACACAGATCGATTCGGCTTTATCAACCCCCTCTGCGGAGCTGAGGGCCTTTCGTCGTTTGCTGGATCCATGCGACGATAGGGGACTGGAGGAACTGGCCCGTTGCTCAGCATCCGTGACGCGTCGCCATTTTGGGAAAACGATGCGGATGTTCGCTCCACTCTATCTTTCCAACGAGTGCATCAACTCCTGCGCCTACTGCGGCTTTTCCCGAGACAATGCCATCCTCCGCGTCACTCTGGAGATTGAGCAGGTAGCCGCCGAGGCACGTCATCTTGCCGCGGAGGGATTCCGTAATGTCCTACTTGTGGCCGGTGAGCACCCGAAGTTTGTCTCGGGCGGCTATCTGCAAAAATGCCTCGCACGCCTCTCTGCCGAGATCCCAAGCCTATCGCTCGAGGTGGCCCCAATGGAGACCGAGGAGTACCTGCCCCTTGTTGCGGCTGGTGCCGAAGGTTTGGTTGTCTATCAGGAGACCTATGACCGCTCGGTTTATCCCGAACTCCATACCGCTGGGCCCAAGAAAGATTACGACTGGCGTCTTGATGCT
>CAIKYN010000333.1 GCA_903831635.1 uncultured Spartobacteria bacterium | reverse complement strand
GGCATCGTTATCGCCGCTATTTTTGCCAGTGCCATGGCGACTGTGGCGGGGGCTATGAACAGCGTTGCAACCATCTTCACAGTTGATTTTTACGAGCGCTGGTGGCCAAAGGCTGGCGATAAGGCCAACCTCCGCATGATGCGACTCAGTTCGATTGCCACTGGAATCGCTGCCACCGTGATCGCCCTGTGGCTGACCACCCTGAACCTAAAATCGATCATGGTCACTTGGAACATTGTCTCATCAATGCTTGGAGGAGGGATTGTTGGAATCTTTGCGTTGGGAATGTTCAGCACCCGGGCTAACAGTGGCGGAGCGATCTGCGGGGCCATCCTGAGCATTTTCCTGGGCCTGTACGTGAAGTTTTACACCGGAATTCATTGGGCCTTCCTACTCCCCATCCTCATCTTCTCGGCAATGATCATTGGTTATCTTGGCAGCTTTTTCTTCAAGAAGGATCAGGTGAACCTCAAGGGGCTCACGATTTATCATCTTAAGTAGACTTCAAGAGAAGCCCCCTAATTCTGCGCTAGAAAGAGCAAGGGTCTTAGAGACACCCAGTGCTCATTCACTCCGATTACGGGGTGAACGCTTTTGTGGAGATGACGCGGAAGCGGTAATAACAGTCCATGATCAACTGAGGAGAATTGACAGGCAGGGTGTTTCCAAACGCATCCTTAAGCCCAGCAAAGTCAGGAAGAGTGGGGTCCGCCGGATCAATATAACGCTCAATCATGGTCGATCCCCTCTGATCACCAATGACCTTATCCGTGGATTCATTCCACTTCTGCCAATCCGAGGCAGTCACTCTCTTGCTCGTCACCTGCTGAAGGACCTGAACTCGATAATGCACCGTGTAGGTGTTCGATTTTGTGGTCAGCCTGGGGTAAATGTAGGAATAAGGACGCTCCCTTAAATTATCTCCCGTCATTCCCTTGCGAGTCGTGCCGGGATTGCCATACCACCAGGCTTTGATATTCGCATTCGCGGAGTCCCAGGCTACGAGCGAGTTGGTGTTAACCAGGGAATTTGTTCCTGTCGGCTGTTGTGCCGGATAGAGCCAGAGAGAACAGATTTCGGACGGGGAATGAAAAATGTCCCCATTGGCAAAGCGCTGCTGAAATTGAAGTAGCGTCTGATCGGGATGAATGGGGTAATGGAAGTAAAAATTTCCCGAGTTTGACCCGAAGGTATTGTAACTCTGCGAGCTTATCCTTGGGAGCGTGTCGCTGTAATACTCAGAAGTAAAGAGTGAGTACTGATTGGTGTTGCGAAGCTTGTAATCATACGCCCACTGATCATCGACAGCGGAAAGCATCACCGACTTCAGAACCCCACGCACAGCTGCATCACGATTGATATAGGAAAAGGGGGCGATCTGGTAATTCATATTCACCTTACCAGCCGTGGAGAAAGGATCGCTGATCGGATAGGGATCGACCACCGGCATCTGGAAGAAGTCGAGCAGCAGATGGTCAGGGAGAATAGTATTCGTAATTAAACTCCCCGCTTCATTGTATCCCGCCAATGCCGAGCGCTGATCACGAAAAGTGGAACTCAGGGATGCAGGATTTGCAGAATACTGAAGAGTCAGCCAACTATTGGTCAGGATAGTGGGGGAAGGAGTTGTCGTGGAGGAGAGATTGGCAAATCCAACGGGTAATGAACCCATGACGACAGCCGAGGGAACCATTCTGTTCGGCGAGAACATATTCGTTCCGATCGGTTGCAAGGAGAGAGAAAAATAGGGGTTATTGTAATAGAGTGTGCTGTTAGTAGCACCAAAGCCCTCATCCACTTTTCCAATAAAAGGTCCGTCGGAAAAAAATCCAATACCGTTGTCAAAGTCACCTCCGCGACTCCAGAGGGCGAAAAATGTGGAGTTTCCAAAGTTACAATCGGCACTGGCATAAGGCTGGGAAAACTCTCCATCAAGACTGTAATAGAAAGGACCTCCTCTGCCGGGCGTGTGCCCGAATAAGTTCGTTCCTACACCCATGACATTACCGATAAGTGAATTGAAAGGTCCATTAGGAGCATATCCATTCATGGCCGGCGGATAAAAATAGGAGTTGGCACCGGTGCCACCTGACCAATTTGTGCACTGCAGCGTTCCAAAGAAAGCACCGTTCATCGGAAGAGAGCCGCTACGCAGCGAGTGAGCACTTCGGATCATCGTGGGCCACCCGTTCACGGAAACCTGCGTGGAATTTCCATAGAGGGGGTTCGTCGTGAAGAATGTGGAGGGAACATTCGACAAACAGGCAATCATACGAGGATCGCCGTAGGTCAGATCGACGGACTGTACCGTATCTGCAGTCATACTATTTAGCCCAGCCACTGTCCATGGATAGGAGGGATCCGAACTATTGGTCTCACTGGTTCCCATCTCGGTTGCAATAAGGTAACTCTGAAACGAATCAGAGATCGCTTCGGTCATGCGGGAGTGATTTTTGATCGAGAAGGGGGTGACCTGGGACGATGCCGGATTGGAGAGCATGGGATCGGCTTTGTTGAAGGTCAGCATCCAGGTCGAAACGATGTCCCCCGTATTGGTGTCGCCGACTGGGGCATTGGAACTTGCACCACTGCTACCTGTGTAGATTTTGGAGCTGATTGGAGGATAATTCTGAAAAAGAGTATTTGCGGATCCGTATCCTGAGAGTCTGTAAGCTACTGGCAGTTTCGGGGTCGGGAAGGTTGCATTCGGGAAGGAAATCGCAAGGGACTGCATCGCAGTTCCCCCTGGCCCGTTGAGAATATTTTGGATCGTTCCTCCCGTGAAGGAGAAGGTATTCGTGGATGCAATCAGGACATTCGTTGAAAACAGGGAATTGGTTTCTGCATTAAGCGAAAGCTGCATTCCCAAATCGTAAAGCCAGTAATTCATCAGTGACGACGCGTTGCTTTGAAAAAGTAGTCCCGGAGCACTTAACCCGGAGGGGTTAGCAGGAAACTGCAGTGATGTGCCATTCACCGCAAAGCCTGAAAGACCCGTTGCCTGGAAGCTCATCTTGGGCTTGAGTCCCACCTGTCCGGGCGCCACATCCACAAAATCAGGAACATAGAGCATTTCAACGCGGGTTTGATACGGCTGTAGAAGTGCGGAATCTTTGTAAAAAGGATTCGGGATATCGAAAGCTCCAGCAGTGGCCCCCGTGGGTCTCTGTACGCTCAAAAAGCGAAGTCCTGAATGCGTGGCAATTGCGTTGGAAGCCCCCGGAGTCGTCGAAATAGTGAAACCGCTCGCAGCGGTCAACGTCGCATTGGTGGCAAGAACAACTGGATTGGGAAACGATATAAGAGAGTTTGAAAAATAGTAAATATTCGGCTGAGCCGTTGTGCGGAATTGCCCCGAAGTGGAATCAAGTGTCGGATAGGTTCTTGTGGGTGATGAACCGGGACTATTCGCCCCCGAAAGATCAAACAGCGGATAGAGTTGTGCAAAATTAGGAAGCGGATTTGTAAGCGACGTGGAGTAGGCATTGACGCCAGCAAACACCGGAACGGGAATTGAGATAGGAAACCCAAAGATAGTAATGGTAACCGTGGTCGTGAGTTGGGGAACCAGATTACTCGCAGGTGGACAGGTCCAGGGATGCATGGGATTTACCTTGGCGGTCGCAAGCCCCAGGAACTCAGTGATCACATCGGTCCAGGAAGTCATCGAACCATCGGAGGCACTCAGCAGTGTTGTGCCCGTGGAATCGTAAACCATAGGGCGACCGTTGGTATGAACCATAAGTGGTGGTTGATTCGCAGCACGGGCTATAAACCAGAGGGAGGCGCCTCTCATAGTAGGAAACCTTCCAATACCGCGGGTCACCTTACCATCGGGATTGGTCACCATAATAGGGACCACTTGACCCGATCCATTCGTCAGATTCGTACTGCTGCCGGTTATCGCCGGGGGTGTTGTGTAGGAATTGGAAAACGAAGCCGAAGACATCGTGGCGACATTCGTAACAGTCGAGCTATCCACCAGATTGATGCAGGAACGAATGTAGTCGAAGAGCAGGGTGCAAATCTGGTCTCCCTGGAGGGAGTTAGAACCGCCGGACCATTTACCAGACGAGGTAAAGGATCCGATAAAGCCGGGGATCTGCGTATCGAAACTACGTCTTAGGTAGGAATAGAGAATCTGGTTACGGCCCAACATATCATTGGTCGGACTTGTCGCATCATAGCGGGTGAAGTAATAGGCATTGGTGCCAAGCGTGGAGCAGAAAGCCATGATCTGATCCGTCACTGTTCTGTTGGAAGCCGCAGGAGCAGCATAAGGATTAGCGACCATCTTCTGTCCAGCCGTAGGCACGGGCCATAGCGAGATTTTCGGTTTGTTAAGTGGATTGACTTCGGGTGCCCGGCTATCTGTCGTGAGGAAAAACCTCATGCGGGAGACATCATGAGCTTGAAAGTTCCCCAAGGGGTTCACTTGGCGAGAGGGGGACGACTGATTTGTCGCGGCAAAGAAAAACTCATCCACCGAGGCATAGAGGCGGTTTGTTCCAAGTGAGGTAATCGGCCCATTGGTCGGCACACCGGAAACGGAGGTTAGAACACTTGCTGAGCCAGCCTTCGAACCACCCCAGGCGTATTTTGGGGAGATATTGGAGAGCACCGTCTGGTAGTAGTTCGTTGCCAGGGCTGAAATCACCGGTGTCATCGTTCCGCTGATCTCATTATAGGAGGAGGCCGGCGTCGGCAGGGCCGAAAGCATCTGGCGCGGCGAGGAGAGCCCCAGATAGCTCCAGAGAACGGGACTGAGACTCGTGGATGCAGGATGACCCGGATAGCGGTTGAACTCATGGGCGGCCGGAGGAAAGAGTCCCATCGCAACATCCTGAGATGTTGAAAAACTTGGAGGTGCCCAGAAGGCCCCTTCACTCGCGGTATTAAGGTTCAACTTGCAGGTTTCGTCATCCGTCCAGTAGGCGATCCTGGCAACAATGGGGTTCGCCTTGGAGGGCTGCTTCGTAGCGTTATTAAAAGTAGCTGAAGTCTTGCTGCTGGCGTCCGGGGCAATAGCCGTTCCGTCTTTAAGAATATACAACCAAAGAACAGGCATAGCGGCTTGATTGGAAACCCCCGTGAGCACAGGGGCATTACTGATTGAAAAACCATCCACGAGCGCCGCTCCATTGGATGTATTCGTCATGAAGGGATCCAGGATCGGGTAATTTGTGTTTCCCCGCGAAATGACGGGGGCGTTGAGATCCGTGTACGCGGATGGTGATGATGTCCACCCGCTCGTAGGAAGATCGGAACTTACGGAAACAGTACTTGTGAAGAGATCATTGCTCGCACTGTAGAGCTTGTAGGCCAGATAGGGCGCAGCATTAGTGTCGAATGTCCGGATAAGACCTGGTTGGGAAGCCCAACAAAGGGGTATATTAGAATTCAACGAGCCATCGGCATTGTGCGCCAAGCCAACCGTGGCATCCCGCAGTTGTGAAATAATGATGTTGGCGACCGAATCGGCGAGATTATGGGTCGTCATGGCGGTTGCCTCCGCCTTGGTACCGATCTGCTCGTTGGTGATGCTGGAGAAGAAGGCCACGATCAATCCGGTCACGATCACTAGAAACGCGAGAACGATGACAAGTGCAGAACCTTTCAACTCTCCCTTAGTACTCACTTCGTGAGATCGCGTAATATTTCCTCTACTCTTGTGATGGCTAGAGGAATGACGACCAAATTGCATGGTGCAATCTACTCCTGAGTTACTCTCAACTCAAGGCTTCCAAGAAATCTTAAGCTTCCAATGGGACTCTCAGAAACTTGGATAATTCCACCGAAAGAGTCTTTTCAGATTGGAGTTAGTTCGTCTGTGAACCGCTCCACTTTGCCCCCTTGATCATCACATCCGTCGTGAAGATTCGGTAATTGATTTGCTTGGATGCGAGAATACTCCCCAGGGTGGTGAGATCAGAGGGAAGGTTCGAAGCAGTTTGGAAAAGATTGGCATATCCTTGGGGTGAATTTGCACTCATCAGATTTGAATAGGTATTGGCAAAGCGCACCGCTGAGGTTTCATCCACAGCAACCATCGTCACTTGGATAACTGGTGGAAGCTGATTGTGTGTATCGAGATTGGCATCAACGGGGTTCGTATTTAGGTTTTGCGAAGAGTCGTACGTGTAATTGGGAGAGAGCGAAGCGGCTGAATAGTTAGAACCCAAGGCATTCCAATTTGAGACATCCGTTGGAGAAAGCTTAGGTAGGACAATTAAGGCGATCACGTTCTCAGCAAGTACATGGGCGGGACGGTTAGTCGTCAGTACCATTGAATTGGAAATCCAGTCGACGTTGGTGTAGGTGCGGTTTCCCGAGGTGTAATTGTACACGGAAAGATTCTCTGTCGGTTCCATCAATTCCATCAGTCGGTAGCGGTATCTAGGAGCAGGTGCACCAGCAGGAAGGAATCCTGGCCTGCTATTGGAATCACTCGCATATTCAACAAAATACCCCCAGGTATTGAGCGCGTTCTGGAGAATGGAGTTACTCGAATTTGTAGAGAATCCATTGGGGGCCTGGAAAAATACCGACATGGTCGGCTGGTTGGAGAGCGACGTGAGGCTGGATAAAATCGTTGTCGTAGGCCCACTGAGAAAACGCAACTCAGACTGCCTCATATACGATTTGGGATTAGCCGGATTATCGTAGTCGAGGTAGGTGTTCAGTGTAGCCTGTCCCATCCTCCGGGTGATTGTGTCAAAGGCATCTCGAGCTCCACGAAACTCTTCGATTTTTCCACTGGTCGACTTCCAGGTCTTGGAGGTTTGATTAACCATGGTTAGAAGCAGGACGACCAGAAGGGCTAGGATGGCAGAAGCCACCAGCAACTCAGCCACGGTGAAAGCATCCTGATCCTTTCGGATATTTCTCTTATTACTCAAAGATTCAGAAATCACTTATTTCGCCCGATTAGGGTAGTAAATGTTTGGGTGTTGGGATTTGTAGTGTTAAAGACGACCGCAGCGCTTTGTCCGCCACCTGGGTTATTTGCAACCATTACGGTCACCGTCATGAGATTCGTCGAGGTATTGCCAAGAAACTGGGTTGAATTCGTTCCGGTCGCCGCATTCGTGGTATTAACCTGAACCCAATAAATACAGTTCACTGCATTGGAATTCGTCAATTCGGTTCCCTGCTCGTCAAAATACCGGATGGTATTCGTTAGATCGGACCAATTGGCAATCTGCATATCATTGAAGACTCTCTGCGCGATCTGAGAACCAACAGCGGTGTTCATGGTACTTTTAAACGTCTTCAACCCACTGGGAAGAAGTCCGAGAAGTGCCACCAGTGCAAAAGCCGCCACCCCGACTGCCATCACAACTTCAACCAGACTAAATCCGGCTAAACGCATACGTGTTCTTACACGGCATAGAGTCCGCGTTAAAGATTTTGATGAATCGGTGAAGGATAATGTCTGCACGAGAGGTAGATTCGGAATAGCCTGCTACAAACTAACCTGTGGAGCTTCGTTATCAAGAGAAGAGCGGAGTCAAAACCCATGCAAGGAGACGGTCTCTTTAAAGCGCTTTGGATTTCTGTTTTTTGCTCGGTGTTGATTGGGGTGCGGGAGGTGTTACCGATTCCAAGAGCTTGCGTTCTTCGGGCCTGAGATTAGCCAAGTTCAATGAAGAAAGCTGTGCCTCGGAACTTTCTCCCTCAGCATTCGCCTTTAGAACAGCGCCCCTGATCACCCTCCATTGGTCCGGGACCACGGTCCAGTCGATGATCTTTCCTTCATAAAGAGCTAGGGCACCCTTTGGATCTCCTCCCCTGAGTTTTGCCAAGGCAGCAACGCTAATTCGGGAAAGGTTATCCGGTTGATCCTCAAGAAGAATTGCCGCCATGGCAGAAGCTTCTGAGATATCATCGTTGGCAAGCAACTTCAGATAGGCCAGATCTCCCTTGGCATCAGCCATGCTCGGGGCGGCCGCCACGAGTTCCTCGTACATCGGGATGAGTTGCACAGCCGCGGCATTTCGTGGCTGACAGCGGATGATGCCGATTAATCCCGGGATCTTGGTCGCACCCTCACGATCAGCCATTTCACGATAGGCTCTTGCTGCGCGATCAGACGCTCCGATTTGCTCCTCGTAGCCTGCGACATAGGCCAGGGTTTCCGGTTTTTCAAGATGCAGCGCACCTCCAACATTTCTCCATTCATCCTCTGCTCCGCTCTGATCACCAGACATCAAGGCCACACGGGCAAGAAAAAGATGCCTCACAGCATCTGGAATTCCGGCACCTGCGGGTGAATCAAGCGTCTTGGAAACCTCCTTCCAGTTTCCAAGAGCGGTCTCCGCATCTAGAGTAATGAGAAGCCAATCCGTATCCTTCATGGGACGCTCCGGTCCCGCAATCGCAAGGACTTCCTCATGGAATCCCCTGGCATTCAGCCATCTGGCAAATTCAAGCGACTCAATCCGTGAAGCAAGACGGTATTTTGATTTTAATCGCTTAACGACTTCCCCTTTTTCCGATGGGTTCTGAAGGATCTCCAGGTCGGCTGCCGTCAAGGAATCCATCGCCGTGTGACCAGGCAAGGTTTCAAGGGATTTGATCAGAGAGGTGATCTCTTCAGGAGAGAGGAGGCCAGTTGATCCCTGAGGCGGAGACAAGACGATCCTTGCAAGCAAGCGCCATGCAGCCAGTGATATTTTTCCATGTTTTTTTAGGACCTGTTGAAGAAGTGACACGGCATTTTTCGATGCGTCGGCATTTTTGCTGGAAAGAAGATATACTGCTGCCTGCACTCGAAGCCTAGAGATGTTGTTCTGTGAAAAGGAGACTTCATCAGAAAGACACGTCTCAGCAGCCTTGGCGAAATCGCCATGTTGGGCCAGCAAAGATGCCACGGCCAAGGTACGTAGAAGCAATTGCTGATCACTCAGTTTTGCAGGCAGTGCTTTGATAGCTTCTCTCACGATATCAGGATGTGCCGCAGCAATCTCCAACTCAGCAATCCCAAGGAGTTCATCGGGACTTGATGATCCTGATCGCATGCGTTCGAGAAGTTTTTTCATGGAGGGCTGATCGCCGGAGCGAGCATTGTAGAGTTCCACGGCATGCTGGACCCTGGGACTTCCAGGAGAGAGTGCCAGCGCCTGCTTGAGAAGGGCGAGAGCCTTGGACGGATCGCCTGTTGAGAAAGCGAGTTCGGCATTGCCCACCAGAATTCCTGAACGCCACTCCTTGGCTGCACGGTAGACGGGTGGAGCGATTATCAGCAATACAATCACACCGACCCCGACGAGAAGCCTACGGAGGGTTTGCGGATTAGTGACTGCCGTGAAGGCAGGATGTGTAGGGGAACGGCTCTCCTCCGAGTAATCGGGAAGTTCGGGATGATTACTGGGCGCTCCTTGAGCCTGTTGCGGATCGGTCGATTCACTCATATTACCGGGAGGGTGTTGGCAGAAATGGGGCAGGGTTGTCCTTCAGGGAATCTGCCAGATAACGTGTCAGTGCAGCACGCGCCTCGGCTTCATCGTGAAGATTCCAAAGAGCGATCTCAAGCATCCGCTGTCCCCTATTCCGTTTACCAAGCCTCACACCTGCAATTCTAGCCATGGGCGACTGATCGGTAACGGGATGCTGATCCAGTGCATCCGTCCCCTGTTCCATGATCGAGTGAAACACATATACCGGTTGTCCGTCCTGCGTGAAAAGCCACGCATGAAGACGAGGTCCGCTGGTAGATCCGGTCTCAAAATCGGCAAGAGGACGCTCCATATGCATCCCCATGCTCGCAAGACAAACTTCAGGACTGTGCATCTGGACTGACTGAACGGCTGTCCTGCCCGCCGGCCACTGAAAAAAGAACACCTGGCCCATTTCGCCATGCTCATTCATCCATTTTTCCGAAAAACCCTTGGGATGGAAAAGCATGCGAAGCGTTCCTTCTGCCACGGGAACGCGCGACACCCCAGCGACACCATTCCTCGGAGTGATCTTCCAATCCCAGTAATCCCCTCTAGGGAGATCATGCATACCGAACCAGATCTCAGTCAGCACCAGAGAGCCTGTAAGAATAAGAAGGGTAACCATCCACAAGGCCAAGTCACGAGGCGAAGAGCGACCGGGCACCACGCCTCCAGAGGTGTGTTTCTCAGCTTTAGGCTCGTGACGAGCATTATGAGATCTTGAGCTGCGCCAATGGAACGCACACGCGATCACGAGCAGAAAAGTCATCAGGAGAATGAAAAGTCCGGCGGAATCGTGCCATTCGGGAACGGCTGCCATGCCTTGCCGGGAAGCGAGAATTCCAAGGAAAGAGCTTCTTAGAATATTTCCTGCAAGGGCCGCCAGAAGAGCCACGACCAGCAGCATGAAACGCTTTGGAATCGTTAACCGAAAGATCTCTCCGAAGAACAGAGCCACCATCAGACCACTTTGGAGAGAACGGATGCCGCTGCATGCCTCCTCGATTCCGAGAATTCCCGACGAGGTGAGGATCAGATTCCCCTGCCGCAGCGCCTCATAGCCACACCAGTGGAGGATTTCGACGGTCGTGGCAGCATTCCAGGACATCAGGAGCGACATCATGGACTGCTCAAAGTTACGAGGCCATGGGACAGCAATCAAAAAAAACACCATGGGAAAGGCAAAATGCCTCAACCACGGGAGCCCTCCCTCCAGCGTGATTAGGCCGAGGCTAATGACAATTGCAGTCATCGCTGCCACCCCGCCGAGAGGACGCCAGTCAGGATTCGCCTCGGATACTGGAATCACAGCCGCCAACAGTAAGGCCGCCATGACGATGCCTGCACTGGCGAGGATCTTTAACCATTGTTCCGGTACTCTGGGTGCTGGTCTGTCCTCCCAACGTTTCATCATGAGACCAATCATAAGTAATGGCACCAGCAGCCCATAGCTGTATTGCGGATCAATCCGCCAGTCATTCCACACCATGCGGATCACAGCAAACCAAGAAACCACCGCGACAAGTAGCGCCAGCAGGCGGCAAGAAAAGGGTGTGTTGAATTTTAGGCTCATTAGGAGGTCACCATAAAACATCTTCACCCGAAGCAGTGATTCAATCAAGGGAGGGAATGCTGGGTTTCACCAGCACCTACGCTATCGCCCTTTGCCGAAAAGGACCACGTGAAGCGTCTTTAAGAGGACCTCAGCATCAAGCCTCATCGAGAAATTCCGTATATAGTAGAGGTCATAGGAGAACTTTTGGAGCGTATCCTCAAGCGATGCCCCATAAGGATAATGTACCTGAGCCCATCCAGTGATGCCGGGGCGGACCAGATGCCTGAAGTGATAATGCGGGATCTGCTTTTCGTAATCACTCACGAGACGAGTCCACTCAGCCCTCGGACCGATCATGCTCATATCCCCTCGCAGCACATTCCAGAGCTGAGGAAGTTCGTCGAGGCGCGTCTTCCTAAGGAAGTTGCCCAGTTTGGAAACCCTGCTGTCGCCTTCCCTTGTGTAGCCGTCCCCACGATCGCTACCGACCTTCATGGTGCGAAATTTATAGAGCGTAAAGGATTGTCCATGAATACCGACCCTCGGCTGGGAATAGATGACAGGAAAACCATCGAGGATCATGATAAGTATCGCTACCAGCATCATGATAGGGGCCGTCAGGAAGAGCAGAAAAAGAACGATTACAAAATCGAGAAACCTCTTGAGTGCAGAATAGACGGAATGCTGTACCAAAACGAATTCCGTCTCAATAGGCCAAGCAGGCCCCAAAATCTGAAGCGGAATCCTGACCCAATATTTTTCGTAAAATGATTCCATGGTGTAGACAGGCAGTTCATCGAAATGAATGACCGCGAGGCGTCTTGCGACTTCGGGATTAAGCCGATCAAGATCTGCGGCCACCACGATGGCCTCATATCCCCCAGCGCTCTCCTGATCGAGATGAGGAAGCAAATGCGCAGCCTCCACGATAGGAGCCGGAGTTCCTTCACCGGCAATCGGCTTGGATCTCAACTCCTTGATCGCCGCAACATAACGAACACCCTGATATTGGCCGCTGGCCTGATAATCCCTGTAAAAAATCGGTCCAAACCGGTCATCTGCAATCACCAGGAATTTCCCATCCGCACGGAAAGTAGAGGCCCAAAACCAGAAAAATCGCCGGCAGAAAAGCGATAGAACCGAAAAAATCACAAATGCCCCAGTGAAAATCGCCCTACTGGAGGTTGGGTTCGGACCAAAGGAAGCCACCACATACAAAAGAAGGGCTGCCAACGCGCTGGCAAATGCACAGGCAATCAGATGCTCGCTGGCATACCTCAAGGAGGCAAAATCCATCCGCACCCTGTAACTACCCACTAAGGCAAGAGATAGAATGAGAACTCCCAGTGGTAGAAGAATGGCCGCGGGGGTAATGATATTGTATCCGCCTGTTATTTGAGAGAGTGCTAAATAAGCGACCACCCACAAGAGAGCATCAAAAAAGGCACAGAGTGGAGCGAAGAGCATCTGCATTTTGGAACGCCTGGAGCGCCCGGAGCGTCTAAAAGGCTTCCTATGCGCAGGATGCTGAGAAACAAGTAACACGCCGTCCAAAGGATCCGAAGATTTGGGATCGGTGGATTGAGGAATGAGGTCTGGTGATGCGGGGGTCATGCCAGGGGGGTAGTGCACGAGGTGTTAAACACACCTTAATTAATTGAATCAGAATTTGTTCCGATGGCAAGAACGGTGATCAATTCGGGTCTTTGGCACT
>CAIKYN010000332.1 GCA_903831635.1 uncultured Spartobacteria bacterium | reverse complement strand
TTCCTGGAGCAGCGTCTTCGCTACGAATCCTAGACTAACGCAGATGAATTTGAGTCATGGCCACAAGATGCACAGAATGCACAGGGAATGGAGAAAGCTGGAGAGGCGCTCCCAGCAGAGATGCATGGTTTCGATGGAGATTTCCCTTCTTGTGCCCTTTGTGCCTTTTGTGGCTACACCTTTTCTGAAAGCGCTCTAAGCAATGAATCTAACCGTTCAAGGTCTTTCCAAATCATTTGGCTCCGGAGCTGAGCAACGTACCGTGCTCGACGACCTTTCCTTGAGCGTGGAGTTCCCCCATGTGCTAGCACTACTGGGTCCGAGCGGAAGTGGAAAATCAACACTCCTCCGTGTCATCGCTGGGCTGGAGCGTCCTGATGAAGGGTCGATAACGCTGGATGGGAAACTAGCGCCTCTCTCGGAAAAAGAGCCAATCCTCCGCGAGTATCGCCGCACGCTCGGAGTGGTCTTTCAGGCCTTCAATCTCTTTCCTCACATGACGGCATTCCAGAATGTGACAGTGCCCTTGATCACGGTTCATGGACTCGATGAGCGAGAGGCTACGCAACGTACCCTCGAAGTGCTGGAGCGCCTTGGGATGGCGGAACATGGGGATAAATACCCAGCTCAGCTCTCCGGGGGACAGCGCCAGCGCGTGGCTATCGCACGCGCCCTGGCATCCAGATCGCGATTCCTCCTGTTTGATGAGCCGACGTCCTCGCTCGATCCCGAGATGACAGCAGAGGTGCTCATGCTGATTGCGGAGCTTAAGGAGATCGGCACTCCAATGATGCTTGTCACCCATGAGATGGGGTTTGCCCGTAAGATCGCCGATCAGGTGGCTTTCCTGGCAGCAGGACGAGTGATGGAACAGGGACCGGCAGGAGAGTTCTTTAGCAATCCTCAGTCCATCGACGCTCAGCGCTTCCTGGCCAAGGTTCTTGCGTATTAGATAATCTTTGCATCGAGAGGAATTCTGCTCGCTGCAGTTAACGTGTTTCCCGCTCGTGTCTGGGGAGGTCGTCGATGGTGTCAAACCAAGGAAGTCTGTCGCAGACCCAATTGTGATCCACGGGACTCGTGCGCCATGCATCGTCCAAGGTGCAGGTCGTGACCTCGAACTGATCCGGAAGGGTAGGATCATAAAAGCTGATCGGCGATCCGCAGCAGGGGCAGAACGTTCTCTGCCGACCGGCGAACTCCAGAAGACGCGGCTCCCGGCCCTCAAAGGTGAGCAGGGTGTGGATCGCCCCCGGAAAAAATGTCCAGGCCACAACCGGGGCGCCGCTGGCTTTCCTGCAGTCCTCGCAGTGACAGAGAGTCGTTCCTGTTGGCTCCACCGTGATCCTGTAACGGACCGCCCCGCAAAGACAGCCACCGGTCATGAAGCGAACCCTCCACGACGGAACTCCTGATCCACCAATTTTCCCGCCCAGACATTGAGTTCCCAAAGATCGGCAACCGGTGCCTGGGTATGCGGATCAACCTGAAGATATCCATCGGGGCCGAACTCGGGGGTCATCGTCACCGTGTTAACCCCCCTCCTTCTCTGTCCTTCCCAGAGCACTCTCCACCACCGTAGATGGGCTTCGACCGGATCCCTGTACATCGGCACCCTCGGATCGGGAACCTGCGCACCCTGATCATATCCGATGCGCGGCTGGATATGGAGGGCCCGCTTCGCACAGAGGGAGAGTACCTCTGGCAATTCGTCCAGGACAAGGCGCTCGCAGACATTGCACCAATGACTGAAGTCGATGGTCAGTTCTATCGGGGGAACCTCGGCCAGAAGGTTCTTGGTGATGATCGGGTGAAAGAGGCTCCGGCTTCGGTGGGTCTCGAAGCCGACCCGGACTCCGTAGCGTTGGGCGATCTCCCAGGCCCGGGTCAGGAACTCCACACTCTCGTGGAATTCCCACAGGTCGCTCCCCGCCATGCTGCTGAAGAAGAGCGGGTGCGCCTCGAGGCTGTCGGCCAGAATCCGCTCAAAGGCATCGAGGTGTTGATCGACCGTACTGCCAGGATCCGGCACGGCGAATCCGGTGGTCGAAATCTCGGCGATGTAGGAGAGGCCCCGGCCGTGAAGCACCTCCAGAAATTCGGCCCGCTGGTCGGGATCCCGGGGGATGGGACCTTCCAATCCCTGAAAGCCTGCTTCCAAGGCAAGGTCGGCCGCTTTTCCGTAGCTACCGGAATGTCCCCAGAGGGTCTTGAAGAGTTTCAGTTCCATGACGGTTCAGGCATCGGCGGCCACGCGGAATCCGACATTGTCCCGGCGGACCTGCGGATGAAGGTGATCCCTCCAGGAAACCCTCAGCAGACGCGGAAGATAATCCCAAGCACCACCCCGCAGCACCCGG
>CAIKYN010000331.1 GCA_903831635.1 uncultured Spartobacteria bacterium | reverse complement strand
TCAAAATCCTAGCGCTCGGAAAACAATCAGTTCATCCCTCATCATTCAACCTTCATCCTTTTTCAATATGTCCAACCCTGCCTGCCCCGAATGCACGATGGAGGAAGTGATCGCTCACTCCGACAAGTGGGAGTGCGTCACCTGCGGATTTGAGTGGCCAAAGGAGGCTGAAGCAGAAGTGCCCGATGCTGCTCGTGTCGTGAAGGATGCCCATGGCGTTGTTCTCTCAGACGGAGATTGTGTTGTTCTGATCAAGGATCTTAAGCTTGGGGGCACCCAAGTGCTTAAGGGTGGCTCCAAGTCGAAGCCAATCAAGCTAGTCGATGGAGATCATGAAATTTCCTGCAAGGTCGACGGAATCGCCGTTGGACTTAAAGCGCAGTTTGTAAAGAAGGCTTAAGCTTCCTTTACAAAAGGGCTTGGGATTTTGGCGTCGTGTGTTGTTGCTACTCGTTTGCAGTAGTTCACTACAGCTTCGCTCGCGCGCCTAGCACGACATCCAATCTTCCAAGCCTTTGGTCTAGTGAAAGGACATAGACTTGGGTGATGCGAACCGCATAGCCAGAGTGTTAGTCACCCTAGATTCACTCTATTGTCCGGTTAGACTAGTGATTAATTTTGTTTAGCACTAAAATTGAGTCGTCTGGCTCGACGATTCCAAAAGTAGGCAAATGTGAATTTATAGATCACATAAAATAGTAAACACCCGAAGGGAATAAAAAAGCAGACAGCTTGAAGAGTAACCGCTTGAAAACCTTTATGAAATAATAGGGTTAGCAAACCAACAAGTCCGGTTAATGGCCCAAAAAAACCGGTCATTTTTAAGAGGATGACACTTGAAATCTCCCTGTTTTTCGGAGGACGTAAAAAAACGAAAGGCCACCACCCTCCATCCATATCGGTTAACCGATTCATAAAGTCTTCGAGTTGCCTCATGGTTTAAAATTTGCATTACGAATATTTGGAGGGCAAATAGCCATCAATCATAATCCAAGACGAAAGTACTTGAGGAATGCTAGGTTGCTTCAATGACATTCACCGCAGGCAACCTTTTTGCCCAAATTCTCTTCGGAGCCATCGGGTTGGGTGCCTTTATCTACGGGAAGAAGCAGTCTTCCTTCAAGGCGATGCTACTTGGCGTGGCGATTTCGGCATTTCCCTATGTGGTCTCCGAAACCTGGATGCTTTACGCGATCGGATCGGCCCTTACGGCACTCCTCTTTGTCTGGAGGGATTGATCATCCATTCTGTGGCTCACAGTGATGAAGGGGATAAAAGGGATGGAAGAAAGTGGATGCTATAGGTCACCTGTGTTTTTTATGCCTATTATGACGACACCCATCTGCAAGTGCTCTAGATCCCGTTGGTTCTGTTATTTGAAGAATCCTGGAAGGGCCTTGTTGAGTTCCTTGCCGAGTTCTTGGGCACCTTTTTTCTGAAGTTGCTGAAGGCCCTGCTTGGCTAGAGTGTTGATTCCTTCCCGGACTGCAGCGTTGATCAGTGGTGTCATGAGTTGAGTGGCTAGATCGCGTCCCGAGACACCGCTCCCATCGCTGCCAATATTCCGGAGAGTGATGTCAGGGATCGGAAGGGTTTGCTGGATCTTCTGATCCATGGCACTGGCTGCCACATCCACCTTGGCGCCCGAAATCACAACTTCCTTTACGATGAATTTCTTTGAAGAGCCCGATGAGGGGTTGGTTTCCTCTTTTGATTTTGATGAGGATCCCGATTTGATGTTCTGGAGTAGTTTTCCAAGGTTATTGCCGAATGGGGTTCCTATCATGGCCACTGTGGGATTACGGATAGTGATCGAGTTCACGACAATGGTCTCTTTAAGAATGGTCGATTTGTCGACATTCACAGCGATACTGCCGAGATTCAGTGCGTAGGGCCCATCGAATCCCTCGGGATTACCGATGACAAAGCCGCTTAACTGGCCGCTTCCCGAAAAGGGAGAGAGATTGGCCGAAGCGAGTCTGACTTGGGTCTTGGTGATAGTCGGACCGACGGTCTCGACTGCCTTTTTCACCAGGGTGTTTAGCGAGAAGTAGAGATAACAAAGAGCGGCGATGAAGAGAATCAGTGCGGTGATCAGTGAGCGGATAATGAACTGTTTCATGCGGAAGGGGAGAGGGGAGTAGGAGGGATTATTTTTTAAGAAAGCGATCAGGATGGTCGACGCTCGGGCAGAGGTCCCGAAATTCGCATTCCTTGCAGTCGGGAGTGCGTGCCTTGCAGCGGCGGCGGCCATGCCAGATCAGCCAGTGGGAGAGGAGTGTCCATTGATCCCGATGGCAGAGCTTCATGAGATCCTGCTCGACCTTCACGGGATCATTATTTGTTGTGAGGCCGAGTCGCAGGGAGAGGCGACCGACATGGGTGTCGACAACGACCCCTTCGTTGATGCCGAAAGCGTTTCCCAAGACGACATTGGCGGTCTTGCGGCCCGCTCCGGGAATGGCGGAAAGTTCCTCCATGGTGGAGGGAACTTTTCCATCGTGGCTTTCCACAAGTGCAACTCCCATGCCACGAAGTGACTTCGCCTTGTTCCTGTAAAAGCCTGTGGAGCGGACGATCTCCTCAAGATCTTCCTGAGAGATCTCGGCGTAGTCCTTCGCGGTCTTGCAGCGCTTGAAGAGCACCTTGGTCACCATATTGACCCGGACGTCGGTGCACTGGGCCGAGAGGATCGTGGCGACGAGAAGTTCCAGCGGGTTCTTGAAATCAAGTTCGCAGTGGGCATCGGGATAGATCCGAGGGAGTTTACGGAAGAGTTCCTCGGCGCGTTGTTTTCGTGTCATGGCAGGGTCCTGGGAATGATAGAAAAATCTCTAATTGCCGACCCGCCTCACAGCGAGCGACTCGATGGAGAGACCGAGCGATTTTTCGGCGATTCGCAGGAACCCTTCAGAGGAATCCGTAAGCAGGATATCAAGGCGAGGAGAGGAGTCTGCAGATTCTTCACTTGGGTTGGACTTCAAGAGTTCCTGGACGGCTAAAGCGCAGTTTTCCGCAGAATCGACAAGCGCGATGTCCGATCCGCAGATACTGCGGATGGCTTGTTTCAGCAGCGGATAATGGGTGCAGCCGAGGACCAGTGTGTCGATCCCCTTTTCAAGCATCGGGGAGAGGTAGCGCCGCAGGACTGCCTCGGTGATCTCGTCATGAAGCAGTCCCTCCTCGATCAGGGGAACCAAGAGGGGGCAAGCAATGGCATCCACGGAGAGCAACGGATTGAGTCGCCTAATCGCCTTCTTATAGGCCTCGCTGGCAATGGTGGCCCGCGTTCCAATCACACCGATCTTTCCACTTCGCGTTGCCTTCACGGCAGCGGCGGCTCCGGGCTCCAGCACGCCGATCATCGGAACGGGGTAATCGAGGGCGATGGAGGGGACTGCAAGAGCGGAGGCCGTATTGCAGGCCACGACGATCATCTTCGCCCCTTCGGAGACCAGTAGGTCGGAGATCTCACGACTGTAGCGTGTCACGGTCTCCGCGCTCTTGCCTCCATAGGGAACGCGTGCCGTATCGCCGACGTAGAGGATTTGCTCATGAGGTAGAGCGCGGCGGAGTTCTGCAACGACAGTGAGTCCCCCGATTCCTGAGTCAAAAACACCGATGGGTGCAGAGGGAGAGGAAAGTGAAGGAGCGCTCATTGGTTGAATTCTTTATCCGAACTCTTATCCGGAACCTGGTGGTCATGCCCCTGATGGCCCTCCCATCGTTCCAAGGATTCCTCATGGTAGTGGCCACCCCTGATGAGTTTGAAGAAGACTCCGTAACGAGGTGAAAAAAGATACGCTACCCCCAGAAAAACAGCCATCAACATCACGATGCAGGGGCCTGAAGGAATGTTGGCGAAGAAAGAAAGAAAGAGTCCTCCCACGGCACAAACCATTCCTAGAAAAGCCCCACCCCAGAGCATTCGGTTGAAGGAATCGGTGAGCAGGTAGGCTGTGGCTGCAGGAATGATCAGGAGGCCCAGCGAGAGAAGAACACCCACGGCCTGGAGTGAGGCGACTAGGCCTAGAACAGTGAGTGCCAGTAGCCCTGTCTCCACCAACCTGACTCGGACGCCCGAGGCCTGTGCCACGGCGGCATCGAAGAGGGTGAGAAGCAAAGGTCGTTGGAAAAGCACAAGTGTTCCAAGCGTCAGGAAAGCAGCCCCATATGCAATCCAGAGGTCGCCATTGCCAACTCCCAAGATATTGCCAAAGAGGAAGTGGGTCAGATCGACTTTCACCTTGGCAAAACGGATCAAGACGATCCCAAGTGCAAAGGCGATAATGTAGAGCGATGCGACGGCGGTCTCTTCCTTGAGGCGTGAGTTTCTGGCCATGACTTGTGCCCCCAGCGCCACGAAAAGAGCGGCAAGTAATCCTCCTAAAAGAAGTCCTCCAGGTGAGAGGCCAACCATCATTGCGGCGAGAGCGAGGCCCGGCAGAAGGGAGTGTGAGAGAGCATCCGCAAGCAGAGCCTGGCGCCTCAGAATGATGAAGGTCCCGAGGAATCCATTTGTGAAGCCGATCAATGCGCAGGAGAGCAGTGCACGCTGCATGAAGGAATAACCGAAAGGTTC
>CAIKYN010000330.1 GCA_903831635.1 uncultured Spartobacteria bacterium | reverse complement strand
TGCAGGCTGTCTCGGCCGGCACACCAGCCAATGCTGCCATGCAGAACGGACTCATCACCGCCATCACCAACCACACACTGGTCGTCGCTCAGGCTCAGGCAGCCGGCATCACGATCGCCCTGGCGGTTGTTGGAACGCTGATCCTCGGCTTCATCGTGAAGCTCGTCATCGGTCTCCGTCCTTCGGTTGAGGCGGAACATCAGGGTCTCGACATCACCGATCACGGTGAGGAGGGCTACAACCACTAATCAAAGAAGGTCCCAACCCAACATCACCAACACCTATGAAAAAAATCGAAGCAATCATCAAGCCCTTCAAGCTCGAGGAAGTCAAAGACGCCCTTAGCGAGCTGGGAATCGAAGGAATGACGGTGACCGAAGTCAAGGGCTTCGGTCGCCAGAAGGGACACACCGAGATCTACCGAGGCAGCGAGTACACGGTGGACTTCCTACCCAAGATCAAGATCGAGATCGTGGTCGCAGACGGAGCCCTCGAGGGAGCTGTCGCGGCAATCGTCAAGACGGCCAAGACCGGCAAGATCGGCGATGGCAAAGTCTTCGTCCTCCCTGTGGAGAATGCGGTCCGCATCCGCACCGACGAGACTGGCGATAAAGCGGTTTAATTTGGCTGCTTAAACAAGCGATCCAAAATCAACATGAGAAGGCGGGGGCTCCGGTCCCCGCCTTTTTTGTGTCCAGGAAAGCACCAATATGAGCAGGTATTGACGATGGTGATTGCAGAGGATAGAGCCATCTGCGATCAACAGAGAGTAACTCAGCCATTACCCAATCCGACCCATGAAAAAAATCGAAGCGATCATCAAGCCTTTCAAGATCGAAGAAGTCAAAGACGCCCTCAGCGAATTGGGAATCGAAGGAATGACGGTGACTGAGGTCAAGGGTTTTGGCCGTCAGAAGGGGCACACCGAGATCTATCGCGGCAGCGAGTACACGGTGGACTTCCTCCCCAAGATCAAGCTGGAGCTGGTTTTGGCTGATAATGTTGTCGAGTCGGCAATCAAGGCGATTGTGGAAGCAGCCAAGACCGGCAAGATCGGTGATGGCAAGGTCTTTGTCCTTCCCGTTGAGAATGCGATCCGCATTCGCACCGGCGAGACGGGCGATCAGGCGATCTAAATCACGAGAGGCTTTTTAAGAGCCTCTTCTCACGCTGACTTCAGGCGCTTGCCAGAAGATCGAGAGTCAATCCCTCGGGGGAGCGAGTTGTCGTCTCGCCAGCATGGTCGCGGACACCTGCATAGTGGATCTTGTTCACTACCGTTAGCCTCTGGAGCTTCTGCCCCTGTTTCACTGGGAAGGCTTGGTAGTGCCAGGTGCCGTGGGAATCCCTCTCCTGATCCTGGAAATGAATCTCCAAGGGGAGATGCGGTGCAATTTGCGGATGAAGGCATGTGGGAAGGGCTAACGTCCGGAAGCGGACCGCCCCCACAAAACCTCCTTCTGGGTGTGGCAACAGCGGCAGGGGCAATCCATTGATGGAGACGCAAAATCTTTTGATTTCTCCCGAGAGATGGATTTCAAGTCGTTCCGTGGAGGAGTCGACACAGCGGACGAGACCTCCTGAGGGAGCGGGCTGTTCTCCAAGAAGCGGCCACGGTTCTGCGGCTCTCCTGACACTCCAGCTCGTTTCGTGGAAAATCTCCTCGGCAAGGATCGGGAAGCGGAAATCCAAATGAGGGCGGAACATTGCCATCTCGAAGCCGAATCCATGGCGCTTCAGGTACTGGAGTACCTCTTTCAAATTCTCCTCCTGCATTGAGGGGAGAAGGAAATGGTCATGCAGTTTTCCCTGCCAGTCGATCAATGGCTCCGTGTAGGGGAATGCGGCAAAGGATGCTGCGAGAGCACGCCAGATAGCATGAATGGCGAGGAATGAAGGAGCATCGGGACTCATCTCGATGGATCGAAATTCGACGAGGCCCAGCTGTCCGTTGGGCATGAAGGGATTGCAAAACTTGTCGATACTGACCTCTGCCTTGTGGGTATTGCCATGAAGATCGAGCAGAAGATTTCGGAGGGTGGCATCGATCAGCGCTGGGTTGGCGGGAGCATCCATCTGCTCGATCGATCGGAGAGCTCGTTCCAGCTCCCGGGGAATTTCAAAGAAACTCTCATCGATCCGCGGAGCCTGGGAGGATGGGCCCATGAAGCGGCCGCTGAAGAGATAGGAGAGCGAAGGGTGACGCTGGATGAATCGCAGAAAGCTGGAAAGCATTGCCGGCTTCAGGAGGAATGGGTTGCTCTCCAACGATTCACCGCCAAGAACTAAATGGCCTCCCCCTCCGGTGGGAACGACTTCTCCCGAGGGAAGGAGACGCGTCCCCTTGAGGCCTACTTTTTCAGCGGCGGCATAAAGCGCTGTGACCGTGGATTCCAGGGATTCCCAATCTGCGGCGGGTGGCAGATTGACCTCGATGACACCCGGATCGGGAATAACGGAGAGACTTTCCCATCCCTCCTCATGGGGGGGAGGGTATCCCTCCAACGTCAATGCCGGTGATTTCAGGGCGACGGCTGTTGCCTCGATTGCTGCCAGTAGTTCGGCAAATGATGCGGCATCCGGGAGTGGCGGCAGGAAGAGGGAGAGCGCGCCATCCCGCACCTCCGCCGTGAGGGCGCATGAGAGTGTCCCCGGC
>CAIKYN010000329.1 GCA_903831635.1 uncultured Spartobacteria bacterium | reverse complement strand
TTCCTCATCTTGCTCAGAGCAATGTTCTGGAGTTGGCGGATGCGTTCACGGGTCACCCCGAATTTCACACCTACTTCCTCCAGAGTGATCGGTTCATTCCCATCGAGTCCGAACCTGGCACCGATGATTTTTCGCTCACGTTCATCCAGTTGGGAAAGGAGGTCGCCAATCTCCATCTGCATATTCTTATCACTAAGATTCTCAAAGGGGTCGACAGCGGCTTGATCGCCTACCATCTCGCCAAATTCCGTGGAGTCGTCATCACCCACAGGGGCATCCAGCGATGCGGGACGAATAGCTGCCTGCTTCAGCATGGTGACTTTGCCGGCATCCATGCCTACCTCCTCGGCAATTTCCTCGTCAGTAGCCTCACGGCCAAGCTCATCACTGAGTCCGGCACCGACACGACGAATCTTTGCGATCTTATCGACCAGATGGACCGGAAGGCGGATCGTCTTTCCTTGGTTAGCTAGTGCTCTCTTGATCGATTGCTTGATCCACCAGGATCCATAGGTGGAAAGCTTTCCTCCCTTCGCAGGATCGAAACGCTCGACAGCCTTCATGAGGCCGATGTTTCCCTCCGAAATCAGGTCAAGGAGGGGCAATCCCAGATTGGCATAATCACGTGCGATCTTCACCACGAGGCGAAGATTTGCACGGATCATTTCCGTTTCGGCCGCCTTGTTCCCTTTCTTGATCTTGGCTGCAAGGGTGATTTCCTGAGCAGGTGTCAGGAGTGGGTACTGGGCAATCTGCCGCAGGTAGAGTTGGAATCCTGAGTCTGAGTCTTCGTAGTTCATGGTGTGTGTTAGGTTGTTGTTTCCTTTTGCTCATTTGACAAACCCCGCTTCGCGTGCGTTCGAAATCTTTTCATAAATCGCATCGTCGGTTTACAAGCTGTCGGACAAGTGCGACTGGTTTTATGAAGTTCCATCATGATCACCCGTGTTTTTTCCGCAGCTGTCGTCGGCATTGACGCCACCGAAATCGAGATCGAAGTCAACACGGGCCCGGGCGAACCCTCAATCATCGTGGTAGGACTTCCTGACACGGCAGTGAAGGAAAGTAAGGACCGCGTGATCGCGGCCCTTTCGAATAGTGGATACCGCTGGCCACGCAAACGCACCACCGTGAATCTGGCCCCGGCGGATATCAAAAAACAGGGGCCGAGCTTCGATCTTCCGATCGCTCTTGGCATGATTGCGACCGACAAGGAAGAAGATCTTCCACGACTTTCACGATGCGTTGTCGCAGGCGAACTCGCTCTGACCGGAGAGGTGCGTCCCATCAAGGGGGCACTTCCGCTCACTCTGGAAGCACGCGCACGGGGAAGAAAGGCTGTAATCCTTCCCCTCGCAAATGTGAGAGAGGCCTCCGTTGTCCAAGGGATCGAAGTCTATGGTGTAAAAAACCTCCGCGAAGCATACGAGTTCTTGAGCAAAGCATCGGAACTGACAGCAGTTGCAGGCGATGCCCTGCTTCTGGAGGGACAGGAGCAATCGTTCGAGGTTGATTTCTCAGAGGTTAAGGGACAGCACCAGGTGAAGCGTGCAATCGAAGTGGCAGTAGCTGGAGGGCACAATCTCCTGCTTCTCGGGCCTCCGGGATCAGGGAAGTCGATGCTCGCAAAACGCATCCCCAGCATTATGCCACCGATGTCCCTTGAGGAGGCCATCGAGTCGACGAAAATTCATTCTGTCTGCGGTCTTCTCTCTCCCTC
>CAIKYN010000328.1 GCA_903831635.1 uncultured Spartobacteria bacterium | reverse complement strand
CAAGTGATCGATCTGGGAAATCTTTCCCTACAAGGGATCGGAAACGCCAATTTGAATGCGGCGGGCGGTATGATCCGCGGGGATGGCACCGTGGATATCGCCGGCAACCTAATGCTGACCGCCGCGCTTGTTTATCCTGTCTCCGGGGTTCCTTTCTCTCTTGATGCCTACAATTACTCGGTGGATTCCAAGAGTCCCGGAACCATGGATCAGGCCACCGTGGCAACTCCTGCGGACGGACTGGTTAAGGGTGGTTCCATCACGTTGCTCCAAAGTGGACGGCTTCCGTTGCCTCTCTCAGCGCTTGGCAGCCTGAGTATTCAGGCCGACTCGATCATCCAGTCAGGAACCCTTGTCGCCCCCTTCGGTTCGATCGTGATGGGCTCCGCTGGGGGGAATATCTCTGATGCCGTTTCGGGTATGAATGTTGTGGCAACAACTTCCTTGAAGCTCACCCAGGGAAGCGTCACTTCCATCTCTGGAGTTGATCCACTATCCGGCATCGCGATTTCGGTTCCGTTCGGTATCTCATCGGACGGTACAAGTTGGACTTCCCCCTCGGGTAATGCCCTGACAGCCTCCGGACTCACCGCGAAATCAATCAGCCTGACGGCACAGAATGTATCCACTGAAAGCGGTTCACTGATTGACCTGATGGGGGGTGGGGGCGTGACGGCGAATCAATTCATTTCCGGACAGGGAGGAACGATTGATTATCTCTCCCAACCGAACTCCTACGCTATCCTTCCGGGGAATCAGGCGCCTTTTGCCCCTACGGGCTACAGCTCCAGTGCGCTCGATGGACCTCTCCTGGGCATGAAAGTCGTTCTCTCGGGAGGGGCGGGCCTTCCTGCCGGAACCTACACCCTTCTGCCAGGCAGTTATGCCACTCAACCTGGAGCCTTTCTCCTACTTCCTTCGAAGTCGTCGAGTGGGACTTTGGGTTTGCAGCCTGATGGATCTGTTCTTGTTGCCGGCACGCTCTTCAATGGACTCGATTCCGCAGTCTCTCCAAGCGGACTCACCCAGAACTACGAACTCGATTCGCCAAGCGTTCTTGCCAACAAGGTTAATTACCAGGTGTTGCATGCCGACAAATTCTTTGCAGCAAATTCCTCTTCCGCCAAAACAGCAAATGGCGGAAATCTCGTGATCCAAGGCCTTTCGTCACTTGTACTCAACGGGGGTGTCAAGGGGCAGGGTGGAAATGGAGGTACTGGAGCCTCCATTGATATCAACTCCTCGCAGGCAATCACTGTTACCGCCGACGGAGCCGCCGGAAGTCTCTCAGCTGCCGTACTCAACTCTTGGAGCTTTGGAAGCCTTCTCCTCGGCGGCGTCCGTGGGAACCAGGTCAATGGTTTGACTCCGGTCAAGGTCAACGCCCCTTCGATTACCATTGCCGACGGAACCTCTCTCTCTGGGAACGACATCATCCTGGTAGCTCAAGAGGGGATTGTGATTGGAACACCGGGAGGTTCCGGCGCGTCCATCACTGCATCCGGCAGCGGGGTGGCGCCTCAGGAGAACCTTCAGATCGGCGATGTCGCCTCGGGTTCATCGCTCGCAGTTTCCGGTGATGGTGTGTTCCTGCGCGTCAGTAGTGACCCAAATATTACACTCACAAGAAAAAATGTAGATGCACAAACCGCTCAATCTGCAGGAATAACCGATGGTAACGGCAATACCTACACACCGTCGCTCACAATCAATGGCTCCACTTTGCTTCAGGGAGGAGCTCTGCTCCTTGACTCCACGTCCAAGTCCACGATTTCACAGACAAGTTCTTTGAATTCCAAGGTTTCCACAATCAATGCGGGGTCTATCTCCCTTATTCTTGATCCGAATTTCAATAATGATGGCGGCACGCTTCTCCCGTCAGATGCAACAAGTCTTCATCTTTCCGGGGCGACGCTTGAGGGTCTTCAGAAATCATCCCGTCTCTCGCTTAGCAGCTATTCAGGTATTGATTTTTATGGAAACGGCCATGCGGCTTCATTCGGGTCGGCTAATCTTGAATTGTCACTCCATGCCGGAGAAATCTCATCCGGGGACAACTCGGCATTCACGATCACAGCAAACAATCTGCTCCTCGATAATGCGGGAGCAGTTTCGGATCCATCGCTCGGTACCCCTCATGTCACGGCAGGATCGCTCACGTTGCAGGGAAACATCCTGACGCTCGGCTCCACGGTGACCGCTGCAAATAACTCCGATTTAAGACTGGGTGGATTCCAAACGGTTGCCGCCAACTTTTCGGATGGTGTTGTGGGGAATGGGAATGGAACATTCCTCACAGCAGCTGACCTTTCGATTCAAGCCCCTCTGATGACAGGTAGGGATTTTGCAAAGACAACAATCGTATCCTATGGATCATTCACGGCTTCCCAATCAGGCACGGGCCTCGTTGCTCCCGGTCTGGGAGCCTCCCTTTCCATTACGGGTGGTTCCGTCAATATTTCCACACCGATCACCCTCCCAAGTGGAAGCGTTTCGATCGTCGCCACGGGCTCGGGGGGAAGTGGTTCCGACCTAACACTCTCCTCAACGATCAATGTTGCGGGTATTTCCCTGCAACTCCAGCACGGCTCCGAAAATACCGGGGGAGGAGTTGTCTCGCTATCGTCAAAGCTAGGAAGCCTTAATCTTGCCGGTTCTTCACTTGATGTCAGTGCTCCGGTAGAGGGTGGATCATCGGGAAGCCTTTTTCTTTCAGCGCCCAACGGTGCCTTGACATCACTTCCGGCGAATCTTTCTGCGATTTCAGCTAAAGGAAGCCCTGGAAGTTTTACGGCTGATTTAGGCACTATCAATGGTGGCAACATTGCAACTCTCGAAAGCATATTGGGGCCCGCCGGCTTCATTGCCTCTCAAAATATCAGGGATAGAAACGATGCCACCGTCACCATTCCAGCTGGTGAAACTATCAAGGCCCATAGCTTCACTCTTTCTGCGGATGTGGGCTCCATAGATGTCTACGGCAAAATCGATGCCTCCGATGTGCCTGGTAGGGATTCCTTCGGGAATGCCATCCAGACAGGTGGAAGCATCGCCCTCTACGCAGGCGGGAGTTTGGTCCTAGAAACGGGTGCAACACTCGATGCCAGCGCCCAGAATTACAACAATGCTGGTAAGGGAGGGAGCATCCTCCTGCAGGCTGGCAGCAAATCATCCGCTGCCACCCTTGACCTGCAAAGCGGTTCCTCGATCAATCTCTCGGTTGCCGATTCTTCCTCGTCGGGCAAGGCCTCCGGTATTCTCACGCTGGTTGCACCTCAGACTGTCGACGCTACGGGCATCCAGATCAATCCCATCCTGGCCACAATCACCGGAGCTTCTTCGATCATTGCGGAGGGGGTTTACAGACAGGATGCCGCGACGCCGGGATTGGCGAACATCAACTATGGGAATTGGGATTACTATACGGCTTACCGTCCCGGTGAGCAGGTTCTCTACAATGGT
>CAIKYN010000327.1 GCA_903831635.1 uncultured Spartobacteria bacterium | reverse complement strand
TCTGATCAGGAATGGTGTTCCTACCCGCTCAGTAACAACACTCAAGGAACGAACTCGTGCTCGCAAAGAGCTTGATATTCCGAGGGATGAAAAGGTCGTGCTCTTTGTCGGTACAGGATGGGAGCGGAAGGGGCTTCGATTTGCCATCAGTGCCGTGGAGGCGCTGAATGACCAGAAGGTGAAGCTCCTCGTCGCGGGGAAGGGGGTGACCAAACGCTATGCCTCTTCCTCCGTACGCTTCCTCGGCGGAGTGAGGGAGATGACCATGGTCTATGATGCTGCGGATCTTTTTCTCTTTCCGACGCTTTTCGACCCCTTTCCACTGGCGACACTCGAGGCATTGAGCGCTGGTCTTCCCGTGATCACCACGGCGGCCAATGGCGTCTCGGAGATCATGACTCCGGGGGTGCACGGGGAGGTGATTTTCGAGCCCTCCGATAGTGAAGCTCTCATTGCGGCGCTTCGCAAATGGCTCGGCATGATGAATGATCCTAACCAGGTGATTCAGGTACGTAAGGCATGCAACACCCTAGCCTCAGAATTCACTCTCGAGCGAAATCTTAAGGAGACGCTGGCTGTCATCCGTGAGGTCATCGCGGAGCGGGAGTGAACTCTTAAGAGATCCGCTGGACGGAGACCTCGACGACCATCTTGCGAGTTCCCTTGCCGCGGAAGGTGCCGCCCACGGGACGGATATCGCCATAGTCACGACCAACAGCCAGCTTCACGTAACGGGTGTCGGATTCGCGGCGGTGTGTCGGGTCGTAGCCTTTCCATCCATAACCGGGAATGAAAACTTCCAGCCAGGCATGGCTGGCCTCGATCTCTCCCGGTAGCTTGTGCTGGTTCAGGAAATAGCCACTGACGTAGCGGGCCGGGATACCATGGGTCCGGAGGAGACCGAGCATCAGGTGAGCGAAGTCCTGGCAGACCCCCTGCTTCTTCTTGATCACCTCGGCAGCACGAGTATTCACATTGGTGGCAAGCGGGGTGTATTTGTAGTTGCGGTGGATGTATTCGCCGATCGCCACAGCATCATTCCAGACATCGCTGACTCCTCCGGGGAGTGCGTCGACAGCCTCTCTCCAGACATCAGCACCCAGGGAGACGAATTCCGAGGCATGAAGGAAGTCGAAGTGATGCTCCTTTACGGAGGGATCCTGCAGGCTCTTCAATCCAGCCTCGGGAACGGGGCCCCGAGCCTCACTGATGGTCTGAACTTCAGATTCAGCCAAGACTTCCAGGGATTCATGGGGCTGTGGCACGTCGAAGTAATGGACACAGTTTGCGTAGAAGTCTGGGTAGTCACGCACCGAGGATGCCGGATCGATCGTGAAGCGGAAGTCCCGGCATTGCTGGAGCGTATCGGTGATCGGCTGGAGGCGTGCCTCGTTAAAGCTGTCCTGAACAGCTCCTTCGTAGGTGTAGCGGGTGAGATGGGAAATCGAAAGGAGAATGGGCTCGGTCCATGGACCCTGCACCCCCTTGACCTCCGCTGTGCTGGAAGATTGTGGAATCATTGCTGTTGCTGCATTTGCTGCTGATGAAGAAGGATCTCCGCCTGGGTATCAACAGGGGGATGATACATGTATTCCTGGTAGATGTGGTCGTCGAGGCGGTCGAGTGTTGTCTGGACAAGCTGGAGGAACTCATGGAGTCCGTTGTTCAGGATATCCTCAATCGTCATGAAGTTCATGTCCGAGAGAAGCTTCCCAAAGGCTCTCTCTTCGGGGCTCTTGTATTCGCGGCGCTCGTTGCCGCTCAGGCGGTGCAGATCCTGGTCAAGATGCTGCATGCAGGCCCGGATGGAGCGGGGGAAGGTGGTCGAGAAGATCAGGAACTCTGCAACCTTCTTAGGGAGGATGTCCTCGACATGGAAACGGCGGTAGGCCTCAAGCGCACTTGCCGAGCGCAGGATTGCCTGCCACTGAGCCGCGTCGACGGCACCACCCACATCCGCCACGCTCGGGAGCAGAATATGGTATTTCAGATCGAGGATACGCGTGGTCTTGTCGGCCCGCTCCAGAAACTTTCCCAGGTTGATGAACTCGTATCCTTCGTTGCGGGTGAAGGTCGAGCCGGTGAGTCCTTGGAAGAGATGGGAGTATTTCTTGATCTGCTGGTAAAATTCATGGGCACCTGTCTGCCAGACCTCGCGGGCGTTACTCGACTTCAGGAAGAGGTAGCACTCATTAAGCGTCTCGAACATCTCGAGCGATATCTGATCCCGTACCTGGCGTGCATTCTCACGCGCGGAGAAAAGGCATGAGATGATGGAGTTCGGATTCTCCTCACTGAATGTCAGGAACTCGGTGACGCTTTCGCTGTCAGCTTTTTCATACAGCTTGAAGAATGTCTCTTCGTCACCGGCTGAGCGTAGGATCGGCAGCCAGTGCTCTTTGAGTTGCTCGTCGTTGAAATCGGCAAAATCGAGCATCAACTGAAGGTTCACGTCGAGCAAGCGGGCAACATTCTCCGAGCGCTCAATGTAGCGGCTCATCCAGTAGAGGGAATTGGCCACCCGGGAGAGCATGACGAGGCTGTTGCGTCGGTTGGAAATCGGCTTCTGGGCCGTGGGGATGAGGGGTTCACTCATGTGGAAAGAGGATAAGGGAAGATAATGCTGAATTTAAGAGTCACCATGGAGTACCCAGGTATCTTTGGATCCGCCTCCCTGGGAGGAATTCACGACCAGCGATCCTTTGCGGAGCGCCACACGGGTGAGGCCGCCGGGAGTGACGGTGATTTTCTCCCCATACAGAATGTAGGGACGCAGGTCGACATGGCGGCCTTCGAATCCTCCCCCAAGATCAGTATTGCACCATGTGGGGTGACGCGAGAGAGAGATCGGATGCTGGGCGATGAAGTTCCGTGGATTGGCGCGTACTTGCTCCCGGAAACTCTCGATCTCCTCTTTGCTTGCCCAGGGCCCCATGAGCATGCCGTAGCCGCCTGCTTCGTTGGCCGACTTCACCACGAGTTTCTCGAGATTCTCGAGGATAAAGACACGGTCTTCGGGTTCGCTTGCCAGGTAGGTATCGACATTTGGCAGGATCGGATCCTCACCGAGGTAATACTTGATGATTTTTGGAACAAAGTAGTAGACCACTTTGTCGTCGGCCACACCGGTACCTATGCTGTTGGCAAGGCTGACATTACCCGAGCGGTAGGCATGGACAAGACCTGGAACACCCAGGAGGGAGTCGGATCTGAAGACCGTGGGATCGAGGAAATCATCATCAATCCTACGATAAATCACATCGACGGGGACAAGTCCCGAGGTCGTGCGCATGTAGACGCGGGCATCCCTTACCACCAGATCTCGACCCTCCACAATGGGTATGCCCATCTGGCGAGCGAGGAAGGCATGCTCAAAGTAGGCGCTGTTGAAGACGCCAGGGGTCATCAGAACGACATTTGGCTGGGCGCCGCCAAGTGATGGGGGAGAGACGTACTGGAGAACCTTGCGAAGCTCTGCCGAGTAGTTGTCCACGGGTTGAACACGAGCTGAGCGGTAGAGGTCAGGGAATGCGCGCTTAAGGGCCGCGCGGTTCTCAAGCATGTAACTGGCTCCCGAAGGGCAGCGGAGATTATCCTCAAGCACCAGGTAGTTCCCCTGACGATCACGGATGAGATCGGTGCCGCAGATATGGACATAGATGTCCTTCGGGACATTGAATCCCATGAACTCACGACGGAAATGTTTCGCTCCAAGGATGTAGTGGGGAGGGATGACCCGGTCTTTGAGAATCTTCTGGTCGTGGTAGATGTCGTGTAGGAAAAGATTGAGCGCTGTGATGCGCTGGATCAGCCCTTTCTCGATCCGCTGCCATTCGGTGTCGGGAATGACACGGGGGACAAGATCAAAGGGGAAGATCCTCTCGGTTCCCTGATCGTCATTGTAGACGGTGAACGTGACACCGCTCCGCATGAAGGCGAGATCTACTGCTGTTTGCTTGCGGCGGTGCTCTGCAGTGTCGAGGAGTTGGAATCGATCGGCAACCCGCTGATAGTGGGGGCGGACAGTTCTTCCGTCATCCATGAACATTTCGTCAAAAAAATCTTCCGATTGATAGTTATTCAGGAGCATGGCTGGAAATGGTGAGGGCTATAAAAAGGATTTAAGGCGCGAGGCTTAGGCTGACTGTTATTAAGAAAGTAAACCTGAAAGCAAATCCTACGCCAAATCTGGTGTTGTATTAAAAAATCAGTTTTTCAGGAGTAACGTTTTAATCTTCAGTTCATAATCATCGCGAGCGTTGAGAGCTCGGAGACAACCCTTCTTGTCGATCAGCCAGAGGGTGGGGATTGTATTGATCCCAAAGGCACGGGCAATCGTGTTGTCCCATCCTTTGCCATCGAAGAACGTCGGCCAGGTGATGTTCAGCGACTGCATGGCCGAGCGAAGGTCCGAGCGTTCCCGGTCGAGACTTACCGTTACGACTTTCAGGGCCGGAACCTCAACTGCATAACGTGAAAAGTATTGCATCCAGACAAGGCAGGGGGCTGATTCAGCGGACCAGAACACCAGCGCGATGACATGCCCCTTTTCCTTCGTGAGATCAAACTTCTCGCCGTTGATCGCGGTGAAGGAGAGGGCGAGTGGTTTTTCGAGTTGGTCCAGACGCTTCTTGTCGTCCTGCAGTCGGCGCGTGAGTGGTTCCTCTTTACTGAGGGAGAGGGCCTGCTCGATGAGTTTTGCTTTCTCTTCCGGATGGTTGTCGCAGAGCGCTGCGGCCTCGGCCAGAAGGCGTGGTGCCCGTCGATCCAGGGGGAATTCCGTCGCAAAGAGGCGAGCATAGGTGGTGGCGTTCTCGCGACGCTGATCGGCGGTATCGCCGAGATTCTGCCACTGGAGGGAGAGTCTGCGGAACATCGTCTCGGCGCGTTGGGAATCGTCGGGGGCCTGTTTTTCCAGGGCCTTCAGTTTCTCAAGTGCTTCGGTGACTGCCGGAGGATTGCTTTCCAGCGACGCAAGCTTCGCCTGAGCCACAGTCAGGCGCACGGAGGATTCATAGGCATGAGGATCCTTGGGAGATTCCTTCAGAGATTCTTTGAGGAAGGATTGGTTGGCAGTGATCTGTGCCTCGAAATGAGCCTTCATCGCGAGCTTGGCCTTCCTGGGATCGGGAGAGAGTCGTGTAACGGGTTGGTCCAAATCGGTCACCTGAGACCAGTCTGCGTGCAGGATACCAAGATTCAGAAAAGGGAACACGACGAGCGGTAGGAGCGTTATTCTGAAAGGAATCATCATGGTGTGGCAGGGGGGATGAGTGAGGAGGGCGTCGTGATGTTCTTCAGAGGGTCCTTGAGGGTAAGATAGACTGGGCAGTGATCGCTTGCCTCGTTCCAGAATGGAGGACGACAAATTCCTGACTGACCGAAATCAACTTCTCCCTCCAGTTTCTTGGAGACCATGATGTAGTCAATGCGCGAGTAGATATCGGCCGCGGACCAGAACTCTGTCCAGAGTTCTCCTCGATCATCCGTCAGGGAAAGTGCCTTGAGGCTATCGGGCCATTCGGGCCTGCCCATAATCTGCCAGATCGCCTTTTCATTTTTCGTGTCGTTGAAGTCTCCCATCAGCACGAGGCGGGCGGCGGGATCCGTTCGCAGGATATCACGGACATAGCGTCTGAGATACTGCGACTCGGCTAGGCGAAGATCTTTCTCATCGTACTCAGCCACCTCCAGCTTGGCTTTCAGATGGACACAGAGAATGCGAATCTTCTCACCGGGTGAGGACTCAATCGTGACATCCAGAAT
>CAIKYN010000326.1 GCA_903831635.1 uncultured Spartobacteria bacterium | reverse complement strand
TGCTCCACCAGATTCAGTTCCACGCCGACCTTCTTACCCTTGAGATCCTTAATTGACTCAACGCCGGGAGCCCCGACGATCATGTCACTCCCCTCGCTGAAATCGAGCAGGGTCACGATCTTCGTCTTGGCGCCGGTGGCTCCGGTGACCAAAGCGTCGCTGGCAACGAGCATATCTGCATCGATCTTGCCCGCAGCCAAGGCGTCGATGGATGGAGCGTATTCAAACCAGACCATTTCAACATCGAGCCCTGCCTCCTTGAACCAACCCTTTTGTTTGGCGACTTCAAGGATGGTATAGCCAGGCCAGTCGCTGTAGCCGATTTTCAAGGGTGCTGCATGGGATGCCGATGACAGAGTTATGGTGGCTAGTAACGCGAGTGCTGAGTTGCGCAGTATTTTTTTCATGGTGGTGGTGTTGAGTATTAAGAACTTGTTATGTAGTAATACGGTTCAATCTTTAGGAAGCATATGCCGTGCCAATCTTTGGAAGTGCGATCCGATGTCTCGGAGGGCAAAAATGATTACCCCGAAAAGAAGAACTCAGGCTTTCGATGAGAGGGACTTGAGATAGTTCCTCCATCCACTCAGATCCGTGATATCGGGAGCGGCACCAAGGGCCTCGGGTTCGCAGATAAAGCCCTTCACCCAAGAACCGTCCGCCAGTTCGATGGTGCCGATCCCGAGTGGGTGTGGAATGAGGCCAACAAAGGATCCGAAGGACTCAATCGGCATGTTCCAGACCTCGACCTCAATCCCGGCACCGTGCTTGCTGTCCCTGATCAGACCCGGCTTCGGGGGTATCGTCGGCAGGGCATGGAGCCTATAACGGGGGGCCGTTGTCGTGGTGCGGACGAGCGTGGCTCCCCGCTCGGTCAACTGGCCGTTCAGTGGTTGTCCGGAAAGGTGAGCTCCCACGACGGCCACGGGAATCATGCCACGGGATGCGTCCGTGCCGGTGGCGATGGAGGCGAGCAGGCGATCCTCAAAGGCAGGACCGACCAGCGTGACCCCGAAGGGAAGTCCGTTCTTCCGGAAGCCAGCGGGAATCGCAAGGGCAGAAAGGTCGAGGAGATTGACGAAATTGGTGTAGGTACCGAGACGACTGTTGAGGATGATCGGATCGGCCAGCACCTCCTCTATACGGTAGATGGTCGGGGTCGTTGGCAGTAGAAGGGCGTCGATATTTTCCCAGACTGGGGCGGTGACGGCTTTGAGTCGTTGGAGCTCGTACAGGCCGGCGAAGGCTTCGAAGGCGGACTTGCGGGGCCCCTCCGTGATGATGCTCCTCACCGTCGGATCGATCTCGTCGGGATGGCTGCGGATGAAGTCTCCCACGGCATGGTCCCTCTCGGCCACCCAGGCTCCTCCGTAAAGCAGACGGGCGGCTTCGAGAAACGGGTCGAGATCAACGGGCACGATCTCGTATCCACGCGCCCGCATGCGTTCGATCTCGTCCTTGAACAACGCCTCCGATTCGGTATCGCCGAAAAACTCCGCCCGATCCGGAACGCCAAGCCTGATAAGTCCATCCCTCGAAGGCAAAGCCGGTATCGGACGGGACCAGGGATCGCGCCCGTCCGTTCTGCCGAGGATTTCAAAGACCTCCATAGCCTCGCCGACGGTGTGGGCAAAAATGCTCACGCAGTCGAGGGAAGCGCATGCGGGGACGACCCCGCGCACACTCAGGAGACCTCGCGTCGGTTTCAGGCCGACAAGATTGTTGAAAGCGGCGGGAACACGCCCCGATCCGGCGGTGTCCGTTCCCAGCGAAAACGCCACCAGGCCGGCGGCGACGGCGACGGCTGATCCGGAACTCGATCCCCCGGAGATATATTCCGGATCATGGACATTCCGGCAGATTCCGTATGGAGTGCGTGTGCCGACTAGACCCGTGGCGAACTGGTCCATGTTGGTCTTGCCGATCAGGAGGGCGCCGGCCTTTCTGAGGAGATCCACGACGACGGCCGATTCCTCGGGGACTCGGGAAAACGCGGGGCATGCGGCCGTGGTTGGGAGACCCGCCGCGTCGATGTTGTCCTTTACCGCGAAGGGAATCCCGTGGAGGGGAAGGGAAGGGTCCGAGAGCGCTGCTTCCCGCAGCACCTCCTCCTGGTCCCTCAGGGAGATCCAGACGCCGTCCGCGCCGCGTTCGGCGATCCTCCGGTACACATCGCGGACGATCTCCTCCACCGTGACGGAGCCATCGGTGAGAGCCCGGCGGAGTTCCGTGATCCTCATGACTCGATGACAGCCGCAAGATGCTGGCCGGCCGCGACCGGTTTTCCCTCGGCGACGGCCACGGAATGAACGGTTCCGGCCGAGGGTGCCGTCACCCCAATCTCGGTCTTCATCGATTCCACGATGAAGAGCAGGTCTCCTTCGGAGACGGAGTCTCCCGGCTTCACAAGGACCTTCCACATGTTTCCCGTGACGGGGGAGTCCACAAAGCGCCCCTCGTCGGGAAGCGCGATCTCCTCGACTGAAGGCGCGGCAACGATCTCTTCCGTAGCCGCGAATCCCGCCGCCGCCCAGCGCTCGCGCTCCTCTTCAAAGGCCTTTTGTTGGCGTGTCTTGAAGGCTGCACACTCGTCCGAAACCGACTCGAGAAAGGCGTGGTAATCCTTTAGCCGGAACTCCCCTTCCTCGATCCTCGGCGAGAATCGCCCGTAGGGGAAATCGGCCCGCATCCGCATCAACTCGTCATGGGAGACGGGATAGAAACGGATCTGGTCAAAAAAGCGCAGGAGCCACGGTTTGGTAAACTCCTTGGTCGTGCGGAAGCGGTTCCACATCTGGATCGTGCGTCCCACGAACTGGTAGCCCCCAGGACCCTCCATCCCGTAGACGCAGAGGTAGGCACCCCCGATACCAACGGCATTTTCAGGAGTCCAGGTGCGCGCGGGATTGTACTTCGTGGTGACGAGACGATGCCTCGGATCAAGGGGCGTCGCGACCGGAGCGCCGAGATAGACATCTCCTAGACCCAGCACGAGGTAACTGGCGTCGAAGACGATCTTTTTCACCTCGTCGATGGAATCGAGGCCATTGATGCGGCGGATGAATTCGATGTTGCTCGGGCACCACGGGGCATCGGGTCTGACCGACTGCATGTAGCGGCGGATTGCCTCGAGGGTCGACTCATCCTCCCAGGAGAGGGGGAGATGGACGATGCGTGTCGGGACGACCATGTCCTCAACGGGGGGGAGTCCCTTTTCCAGTTCCACCATCCGGGCGAGCAGATCCGCGAGAGGGAAGATCCGGCTGTCGAAGTGAACCTGGAGGGAACGGATTCCCGGAGTGATGTCGATGACTCCGGGAAGCCCGGCCTTCTCCAAGGTCGTGAAGAGGGCCTGCACGCGGAAGCGGAGATTGAGATCCAGTTCCAAGGGGCCGTATTCCACCAGCAGGTAGTCGTCTCCCGCTCCACGGTAGACCACGCGGGGCGTGCCTTCCGTCTCCGGGATGGTGTGGAGCACCGCCTCGTCGAGGGAGGTACTGATCCCGTTGTCGCCGGGCGTCGCGTTGACCGAGAGTCGCTTCAGGCGAACGCGATCCCCCGCCTTGAGTTGCCCCATTTTCCAGAGCTCGGACGAGGCGATCACCACGGGACAGACAAACCCGCCGAGACTGGGGCCGTCGGGACCGAGCAGGATCGGCATGTCGCCCGTGAAATCCATGGCCCCGATCGCGTAGGCATTGTCATGGATATTGGAGGGGTGAAGTCCCGCCTCACCACCGTCCTTTCTCGCCCATTGCGGCTTCGGACCGATCAGACGGACCCCGGTGCGGCTGGAGTTGTAATGAACCTCCCAGACCGTCGAGAAGACCATGCTGATATCCTCGTCGGTGAAGAAATCGGGCGCTCCATGCGGCCCGTAGAGGACGCCGATCTCCCAGTCATGGGAAAACTCCGGCCGGTCGGGGATCGGACACGTCGGGGAAAGCGTTTCGGCCCCGGCGATCCTCAACACATCCCCAGAGCGAAGGGCCCGGCCCCCATGACCTCCGAATCCACCGAGCGTGAATGTGGCCCGGCTTCCAAGATACTCGGGCACGTCGAATCCTCCTCGGATGGCCAGATAACTCCTCGCACCGGCACCGGTGGCGCGGCCGATCTTCAGTGTCTGGCCGGCCTGGGTTGTGATCGGTTCCCAGAAAGGAACCTCCTGTCCGTCGAGCACGGCCTTCATTTCCGCTCCCGTCAGGCAGAAGGTCGCGGAACTCCGGAACCTCAGGGTCGGTCCCGACATCGTGATCTCAAGCCCCGCCGCAGAGACGGGGTTGCCCACCGCCTCGTTCGCCAGACGGAAGGAGAGCGAATCCATGGGGCCAGAGGGAGGGATTCCCACGGCCCAGTGCCCGATCCTTCCAGGAAAATCCTGGACGGTCGTCTGTGTTCCCCCGTCGAGCACATCGACCGAGGTGGAGGAAACCTCCAGCGTCCTGAGAAGACCCGTGCTGACATTTCCCGTGCGGAACCGTTCGTCCTCCAGAATGCCACCCAGGTAGGAAACGTTGGTTTCGATCCCGTGCAGTTCCGTTTTCCCAAGTGCCTCCCGGAGCCGGGCGATGGCAGTGTCCCGATCGGCTGCCGTGGCGATCACCTTGGCGATGAGGGGGTCGTAGCTCGACGTGACCTCCGTTCCGGTCTCCACCCAGGTATCGACCCGGACATCGTCGGGAAACCGCACCTGCGTGAGTAGACCGGCGCAGGGTTGGAAGTTTTTGGCCGGATCCTCAGCGTAGACACGTGCCTGGATCGAGTGCCCCCGGGGCACACGGGTTTGGGCGATCCACTCCTCGGGCAGGTTTCCCGCCGCAAGGCGGAGCATCCATTCGACCAGATCGACGCCAAAGACCTCCTCGGTGACGCCATGCTCGACCTGGAGGCGTGTGTTGACCTCGAGGAAATAGAATTCCTTGGAGGCATCGTCGTAGAGAAACTCCACCGTGCCCGCCGAGGCGTACTGCACGGATGAGGCGAGGAGCCGGGCCGCCTCATGGAGACGCTCCCTGGTTTCATCGGCCAAGCCCGGTGCGGGAGTTTCCTCGATGACCTTCTGGTTGCGCCGCTGGGCCGAGCAGTCGCGTTCGCCAAAGACCACGACCCGTCCGTCGCCCAGACCGAAGACCTGGACCTCGATGTGGCGGGCCACCTCGACGAACTTCTCCACGTAGACCCCTCCCTGCTTGAAATTTGCCTCTCCGAGACGGCGTACCATGTCAAACCGCTCCGCCAACTCCCCTTCATTCCTGCAGAGCTGAAGGCCGATACCCCCTCCTCCGGCCGTGCTTTTCAGCATAACGGGATAGCCGATCCTGGCGGCTTCCCGCGCCGCCTCGGCGGCGTCCGCGACAAGATCGCTTCCGGGAAGCATCGGTACTCCGGCACGTCGGGCAAGATCCCTGGCGACATGCTTGAGACCGAAATCCGCGAGATGCTCCGGACGGGGGCCAACAAATCGGATGCCCGCATCCTCGCAGGCGGCGGCAAACGAGGAGTTCTCGCTCAGGAACCCGTATCCGGGATGGATGCCGTCGACCCCGAGACTTCGCGCGGCCTCCAGGATGGACTCCGTCTTGAGGTAGCTCTCCGTCGCGGCGGCGGGGCCGAGGCAGACGGATTCCCCTGCCATGCGCACATGAAGTGCCTGAGCATCGGCTTCGGAGCAGACCGCAACGGAGGCGATGCCCATCCGGTCGAGAGTGCGGATGATCCGGCAGGCGATCTCCCCGCGGTTGGCGATGAGGACCTTCTTCATGGACGGGCCTCCCAGACAGTCACCCGGATCGGTGTGGGATTGTAGGCGTTGCAGGGATTATTGAGCTGGGGGCAGTTCGAGATCAGGCAATGGACATCCTGTGCGGCCACCATCTCCACGTACTTGCCGGGCTCCGAGACCCCGTCATCGAATTTCAGACCTCCCTCGGGAGTCACCGGCACGTTCATGAAGAAGTTGATGTTGTGGGCCAGATCCCGCTTGGTGAGGTTGAGCCCCGACTTCGCCATCTGCAGGAGGAAAGTGTCCCGGCAGTTGTGCATGAAGCGCTTGGAGAGGTCGTAGCGGACCATGTTGCTTTCCGCCGCGCAGGCGCCCCCCACCGTGTCGTGCCGCCCACAGGTGTCGGCCGTGATGGTCAGCATCGTGCGGTCGAGGTTGGAGAGAAGCTTCGTCCCCGTCGTGAGGTAGATACCTCCCTGGGCTCGGATGGTCGCCTGTGCGCTGTAACGCTCCGATGGGTCATCGGCGTTGAAAAAGAAGGTGTCGGCGGCCTGGTTGCCCTCCAGATCAGTGATGCGGAGGGTCTGCCCAGCCTTGACGAGATGGATCCAGCCATCCCCGGCAGGGATGACCTCGGTATGGATGGCGTCGGCCTCGCAGAGGGGGCTCTCGACATAGTTCAGTGTGCTCATGGTCGGATGAGGAATGTGGTGCTGGTGATTCAGAGATAAAGGCGCTCGGTCAGCTCCATGGCCCGGGTGCATTCGGGCCGGAAGTTGCGACAGAAGTCGTCACCCGTCGGAGGTATCCCGGGGGAGACGGAGACCTCCACCGGCACGCGGGGGTAATCTCCCGGCGGATGCATCGGATGGGGGCAGTTGGAGAAGACCGCGAGCAGATTCGTTTCCGCGCGGAGGGTGACGCTCTCACCTCCCTTACAGTGGCCGGGATGGAAATGGAGTCGCCCCTCGGCATCCGCGGTGACCTTGCTGAAGAAGTTCACCGTGGCGACGAGGTCCCTGATGCCGAGGCCGTGCTTGGCTAATTCCACCAGGAAGTTGTCATGGGAGTTGCGCAGAAACTCGTTCCGGCGCTCCTGATAGGACTCCTCCCCGAACGATGCCCTCACGATCTCCGGGGTGATGAATCCCGCCAGAGGATCGTGCCATCCGAGCGAGTCCTCCGTAATGGAGGCGAGTGCATGCCCCATGTCGCTCATGAGCACGTGCCCGGCGGTGAGCTTGGCGGTGTGCAGGGCCTTGAGTGTGTCGGGCAGGTTCAGCCGGTCGAGCGGGTTGTCCGCCTGGAAAAACAGGGCGGAGAGGTTGGCGCCGGGTGCGAGCGCCGTGAGTTGGATCGTGCGGTGACGGGCCACGCGCATCGACCACATCGCGCCTCCCGGTAGTGTTTCTGTGAGGATCATGGCTTGGAATTCAAGGGATGAAGTTGGGGAATGATGGTGCTTGTCAGGGTGAGCTTGCTTCCCTTGACCCCCTTGCAGGTCAGGAATGAGTCTGAAATTCTGCGCAACGTCGCGGCGGGCCCCTGAATCAGGATTACCTCCATGATGTGATCGTTCTCCAATTGGACCTGAAGGGAGCCGATCACTTCGTTCAGGTAATCCCGCTTCAGCGAAGCGAGGCGTGAGAGCAGGTTGTTCTTCTTCTGGTTATAAAATAGCGTGATCGTCCCGGTCATCACGGCATCCCCCTCCGCCCCGTGATCGGACTGCCCGATGAGGTGCTCCGTGATCATCGAGGAGAGCGCCTGCGATCGGCTATCGAACCCCCTCCGAAGCACAAGGTTATCGAGAGCCAAGCAGACATCCGGCGGAAGCGAGATGCTGATGCGGGTGACTCCGGAATGGTTTTTTCTAGTGGTTGGTTTACGGGATTTCACAAGTTGGTACTAAGAATCTCTTGATAGGTAATACTCACAAGCAAAAACTACGCCAACTCTTAATGATGCGCTTGCGGCGGTAACACTTACCTATTCGACACATAATACACTTCAAAACCAGATCCGATGGCTGACTAGTGCAGTTCGAATAATTTTTCAGCCGTTCTTTGGTGTGTAAGGATCTGGTGTTTGCGCAATGCCATTGCACTCGGGCGGGCACACAGAGATTGCAGTCATTAATCCGATAGCTGGGAAAAAATGTCTCTCAATTTATTTGTCAAAGAGACTACACAAAAAAAGAAAGGCCCCGCCGTTTCCGGCGGGGCCCTCGTTGTCAGTTAACCAAAAAGGTTTTTAGAAGGAAGCACCAACGCTGCAACCTGCCCAGCCAAGGGACTTAGCGGTGTTGTAGAGGTCGAGACCCTGATAGGAATAAGCCCAATAACCGGTGACGGACCAGACCTTGGTGATCTGCCAGGTCACAGGGAGCTGGAACTGCCAGTTGTTAGCGCCCGATACGTAAGTGCCATTCTGGTTTGGATTATACACAAACGAGAAGTTGTACTGGGTGTTAGGATTGAAGGTAACCGATCCATCCTTCTTGATGAAGTTCAGAGGGATCGTGGCGCCAAGCGAGGGAGTCAGGAAGCTGGATCCAGGATTAACGGATCCATAGGTGTACTGATTAGCCGTTCCGAGCTCATAGTAGTAGGTCAACGAGCTGTTCAGCGAGATACCGTTCTTCAAGGTCTTGGAGTAACCGGCGGTCACGTTGACTTCATTCTGGATTCCATCGCCGCCGGGGCGGTTGCCACCAGGGAGGTTGAAGTAGTTGTAGAGAGCGTAACCAGCACCAAGGTTGAATCCGCTATCGAAGGTGTGGAGGTAGTTCACAGGAACATCAAACTCCCTGTAGGAGGAGGCATTCTTGTTGCTCTTGACAGCAGAAGCGAACCAGAGAGGTACAGTGAGCGTGTCGTTGGCAGTGATGTGCCAGGTCGGTGCGAAGGTGGTCGAGATGATCCCCGTTCCTGCAAGAACATCGACGCCGCGGAACATGTAGCGGCTGTCATAGTTCTCGCTGACATTCAATGTGAACATCGGGCTAGTTGCCGCAACCGGTGCAACGGGAGCCTTCACATCCTTGCCGGTAGCAACGGCATTCGTGGTGGAGTAGTCTTTCTTGGCTGCAGCTGCCTGATCAGCAACGTTCTGCTGGTCAGCATTGTTTTCCGCATGAAGAGCGGAGGCGCCGGCAACCGCCGTAAGGGCGAACGCGGCAAAGCGTGAGACGAGTTTCATGGTATGTTTTGGTTGGTTTTGGGACTGGTTGAAGCCCTGTTTCTAGCAAAAGCACACGACATGCCAAGTTCTTTTTGCTGTTCTCTACAGAGAGAAGATTCTTTTTATCTAAGCAATCGCCTTAGAGAGTGGCGGATCGATGAAAAAAATTGACCACTACAGGGGATTGACCCTCGAAGCGCTTTAGCTCCTTGGCTTCCAGAGGGCGGCATCGAGGCAGGCCCAGAGGTGGATGATCCAGCCCAAGAGAAAAACCCAGAGAATTCCTGTAAAGACGAAGAAGAGAATGGCTGCGAGCAATCGCCCCTGAAGAAGTTGTCCGAGCCCGGGGATAAAGAAACTCGCCAGGGAGGCGATGACGTTGCCCGCAGATCCTTGTCCGTTGCTCATGAGTGAATTTCACAATACCGTGGCTTTTGTGTCGAGCGCAGCCTTGGAGGGATCATAAATTGCATATTGCTTCCCTCTTGCTTGTCGTCGCTCACCGGATAAGCCTCTCAAATTAACCATGGACACCCTCTTCTCTCCGGCCCATCTCCATGTGGCCCTGAATCATGTTCCGATCATCGGACTCAGCGTTGCTTGCCTTCCGGTCCTTATTGGCATCGTTTTTCATAGTCGCGGTGCTCTTGCCTCGGGGTTGCTGGCGGTGATCCTCTGTGTTTGCACGATGCCTGCGGTCATGCAGACGGGTGGAGGCGCCTATGATGCATTCATGGATGGATCGATCCAACCTGGCTTGGATGATGCGGGGAAGACCGCCCTCCGTCAGCATGCTCACCGCGCTAATATCACAGCGCCTCTTGTCTATGCCGCAGGAATCCTGGCGCTCCTAGCGCTTCTCGCCCTGATCAAGTTTCCCCGTCAGGCGGCTTGGATCGGCTGGGCTGTCCTCCTGGGATGCACGATTTCCATCGGCTTGAGTGTTTGGACTGCCGAGGCAGGGGGATGGATTCGTCATCCGGAGTTCCGTCCCACCTCAAAGTCAACGCCGACTCCTGAACCTAATGCCACTCCCGTAGCCTCGCCCTCCCAGACTCCTGCCCCAATGCCATCAACCTCGATTGCCCCTAACGCAATGGCTCCTGTTGGATCCGGATCAGTCTCTGCTCCGGCAACGAACTGAGTTTTTTTGGGGGCCCGAGGAAATTCTCGGGGGGATTTCGCCTTGTGCGGTGAATTACTTATGGAACGGGAATCCTTCCCGCTCTGAACAAAACACACCACACACATGAAAACATTGATCAAAGCGGGCGCCATGCTCGCCCTCATCGCCGGACTCGGTCTTGCCACAGCCACGGCTGCCGATAACGCCTGCAAGAGCTGCCAGGGATGCTCCAAGAGCTGCAGTTCCTGCGCTAAGTGCTCGGATGGCAAGTGTGCTTCTTGCTGCAAGAGTTGCTGCAAATAAGCTGATGATTCAGCGAGGCGGGGGTGGTGCCGAAAAAGCCTGTCCCCGCCCGTTGAGTCTTCTAGACTAATCTTTGCTATTTTTACTTTTCCCCATGAGTGACGATCACGAACTTTCCGCTCTTCTGCAGAATTGGACTCCAAAGGCGGAGCCCGGATCCGGATTCAATCGTTCTGTTTGGTCTCGAATTGAAACATTGGAGAGTCGGAAGTCTTCCTTTGAGCCTTTGTTCTCATGGATTCAGGGTTTGGCCACACCTCGCATCGCTGCGACCTGCATGGCGGTGGCCCTCTTTGGAGGCATCTTGCTCGGTGGACTTCAGGCCCGATCCTCTCAGGAGGAGCAGTATCTTCATTCGCTCCGGCCGTTTGCTGCTAGTGCGCTGGCTCGCTGATTGCTTCTCATGCAACGTGGCTTTCTTGTCCTGCTGGCCGCCGTCCTGATCGGTGTTGTGGGAGCCATGCTCAGCCGCCACCTGATGAAGAGTTCTCCTGCGGCATGGCTCTGCCAGAAGTACGGACTCTCCGCTGACAAATCGTGCCGTATCGAGGCCCTGCAAACAGAATACGGCTCCCGCTGCGGCCCCTATTGCGACAAAATGTGCGAAGCGAATGCACGACTCGAGCAGCTCTCGCTGGAGGCGGGATTGGGCCAGCGGAATATCACTCCCACACTCCGTGAGGCGGTGGCGGAAACCGATCGTATCAGAACCGAGACACGGATCGTAATGCTGGAGCATTTCTATGCGGTGGCGGCAGAGCTGCCTCCCGAGAAGCGTAAGGAGTATCTACTCAAGGTGCTGCCGCTCGTGATCGACTCCTGCGGTTCAAAATAAGGAGCTTCTGGAATGTCTGAAAGCGACCAGGAGGACCGCTCCGCGATGGCCCTACTGGCAGGCGGGGAGGATCTGGCTCTCAATGGGATCATGGATCGCTGGAAGAACCGCCTAATCGCCTACCTCTACCGCTTCACAGGGAACGAAGCGACGGCCGTGGAACTAGCCGAGGAGACTTTCGTGAGGGTCTATCAGGGGCGGATGAAATTCCGCACAGGGGGGCAATTCTCGACCTGGCTCTTCGGTATCGCGGCAAATCTCGGACGGAACCACCTTCGTTGGCAGCGACGCCATCCAACCCTCCCGCTTGAGGAAGCCGATACCGTGGCCTCCGAGGGCGATCCGCTCAAAGCAGCGGAATCTCGTGAACGTGAGCAGGCCGTGCAAGTGGCAATCGCTTCTCTCCCGCCCGATCTCCGTGAGTCGCTGATCCTGAGCGAATACGAGCATTTGTCTCAGGCCGAGATCGCAGT
>CAIKYN010000325.1 GCA_903831635.1 uncultured Spartobacteria bacterium | reverse complement strand
TGGAGAAGAACATGGATAGGGCGACCAACGGGGATCACCAGATCGGTGCTGATGACATCCTGGGCCGTTTTCGGGTTTTCAGGATCCGTTCCGAATGGGTTCTGCGCGGTTATCTTGCGGACATCCATCGGAGCCAGTTTGCCACTGATGCCGGGATAACGCATCTGCCACCCGAATTGATAGCTGGAAACATCGATCGTCAGGGCGTTATCGGGCGCAGGACGATGAATTTCCTCCCACACACGGTTGCTGTAGATGGCGAGAGCCAGGAAAACGATGGTCGGTGCCGTGGTCCAGATGATTTCCAGGGTGTTATTGCCATGGCTATAGTGAGCAGGAACCCCAGGACGGCGGCGGTAAACGATCAGGTAGTAAATGTAGGTGCCCTGAGTCAGCAAGAAGACGACTCCCGTTAGCCAGAAGATCATCTTGATAATCGAGTCGATCTGAAGACCCGTGGTCGTCACGCAGGGGGGGAGTCCGTAGACATTGCCAGAACGTTCCTCGGCGAAGGCTCCGCTTGCCATCAAGACAGAGGCAAGAAAAATACTGCCTGTCAGCAATCGGGAGACTGTCCGTTTTGTGAAGAGCTGAGAAATCATGATGGTGATTATTTCGTGGCCGGAGTGGCTCCTTGCGCTCCGGAAGATTTCATTGGCGGCATGGCCATCAACTGCTCTTGCGTGTAAGAGTCGTTTGCACTGGCGGTTTCTTTCCTGATTTGGGCTACAAATGCGGGTGTGATAGCTGGCGCGTTATTTCCCCAATCGGAACGAATATAGGTCAGGATATCCGCGATCTGCTCATCGGTAAGCTGCTTCCAAGGCACCATCGCGTTGTTGTAAGCCTGCCCCTTGACCATGAAATGTCCCTGAAGGCCATTGAGCACAAGCATCACAAGGTGATTGTCCCCCATGTTCCCTTGGGCAAGGACGTATTCGCTCCCTACCAGCGGCGGGAACTGTCCGGCGACTCCCATTCCGGTGGGCTGATGGCAGACAACACAGTTCTGGGTGTAGAGGCGCTTGCCGACAACCTTCGGGTCCACAGGTGCCGCTGCGGCGACACCTCCACCAGCCCAATTCACGGCATTGGATTCATAGACATCCTGACGGAAGCCACCGCTGTTGAAGGCGAGATAAAAGCCACCCCAGCAGAGCGCAAGCATGAAGGTGCCGACAAGCCATGGGGAGAGCGGCCTGTTCGTCTCCTCGGATCCGTTCTCGTGCTGATTGTTATGGTGATCGTGATTCACGGGTGGTCCTCTTATTTTGCTGCCCCGTTTTTCTTCACGGGAGCCTCCGGCAACGGATAATCATGGCGCAGGGAAAGAAGATAAGCGACGAGGTTCTTGGCATCAGCAGTCGGGATGACTTCATAACCCTCCTTGGGAGCATCGGCCCCTGTGAGGTTAAGCGCATCATCTGATCGCTGGCCCTGGATCTTACGGACTAGGAACAGATCACTGAAGCAAGGCATCAGGGACCCCTCGCAAACTGCGGCCGGATGGTAGAGATGGATGAAGTGCCACTTGGCGTCCGGACGACGCACTCCCACATTCGAAAGATCCTGACCAAGACGGCGGGATCCAAGGAAAGCCGTGCTGTCGCGCAGATAATCCCGGGCAACAGAGGGACGGACACCCCAGCCACGATCAACATCAGAAGTCGTGATACTCGTCTGCCGTACCTGCTGGCTATGGCAAGAGATGCAACCTTCTGTCGCGTAGATGCGCTGTCCGGCGATTGCCTGGCCACCGTAGGTCGGAGGAAGCGATCCTCCGTTGTCGGCGTCGGCTACCGGCGTGAGACGCCCCAGCTGGATAGCTGGATAAGCGACAAGCCCGAGCCATGAAGTCAGGAAGACCAAGAAAATACCGCTCAGCAATGTAGGGAGACGATGCATGTTATTTCCCGGTTTTCTTGTTGAGGAGATAATCACCCGCGAGGGCGATTGTGATATTTGCACCAAGAAGCAGGGCGGCCACGAGGAGCAACAACTGCGCGACACACTCCATCACATGGAACGGATAGGAGTACGAAGTAATGTTGAGGAAGGAGACCGTGGGGTCGGCGAGAGCGAGTCC
>CAIKYN010000324.1 GCA_903831635.1 uncultured Spartobacteria bacterium | reverse complement strand
GGATGGGAAAGAGCCATGGGAATGGCGATCTGAGGCTCTGCTGGAGGCACTTCTTCAACTACTTCTTCAAATTTCTGCGTCTGTTTGCCGTGATCAGGGGTAATGGTTGACGCAGTTGCAGTCATTGCTGACTGAGCACTACCCAAAGTGGCAGGTGGGGAATTCGATGTTCCACGATCATCGCTCAGTAACGGATCCTTGCTGAGCGGCGCGTTGGAAGACGGCAGATCAGTAGCCCCCAACTGTTTCCATTCGGACACCAGCATTCCGGCTATAAAACTCGACGCAATCAGGATCAAAGCTCCGATCCCAAAGGCCCATTTCTTTTTGTCCATGATAATTATCTTTAACGCTGAATCAATCTGGATCAAGAAACGAACAGGCCGACGGGGTTGCCGTCGGCCTGTCGTGGATCCTACCCTAGTTGGGCAGGCAAGAGTGGAACTCTATTACTTGATGCTGATGACTGCACCCTCCTGGGCGCGGGTCACGAGAACATCGTTGGTGTGGGTGTAGCCCTTGCCCCAGAAGTCAGTGGCGATGACCGTACCAAGCTGGCTGATGAGCGCATCACCAAAGGTGGATGGGGTGTAGCTACCGGAGACCGAGGAGAGCTTGTGAGCTGTCGAGGTCTTGGTGGTGGCGTTGATGTAGAGGTGCTCGAAGCTCCAGAAGGAGTAGGCACCTGTTGCCTCGTTGCTGAGGGAAGGAGCGACACCGTTGAAGGAGATCGCATACTTGCCGATGGAAGGGTCAGTGTTCTGAACCTTGGAAGTTCCGGAGTAACCGATCACGACGGCGTTAGTGTACTTGTTGGTGTCCCAACCGGAGGTAGGGGTGTAGGTCAGGGCCGTGGCCATGAGACCGCTGTCGTTGTAACCACCATTACCGGCAACTTCGGCGATACCGTTGACGGTGGTCGCTGTCTGAAGGGCGATGACACCGTTGCTGTTGACGGAGTACTGGTTGACAGGGTTGGTGATCGAAAGACCAGCCTCGGCGAGAGCCACACCGCGGGTACCGGAATCGATGTCACGACCGATGAGGTAGACACCTGTGTTGGAATCCGAGTTCACACCCGTGAAGTAGGAGAGCGGCAGATTGCCAGCCGTGAAGAGCTTGCGGGCCTGGATGGCAGTGATGTTCGTGAAGGCGCTGTGACCAGTTGAGTTGGTAACAGAGTTGGTAACACCTGAAACTACCGTAGTGGTGACAGAGCTGGTTGCAGCTGCGTTCGGGCTGACGGCCCATGCGAAATCAACAAGACCGAAAGCACCCTTGTCGAGAAGGGCAGCATAGGTCGTTCCGTCACCGGCCAGCGCCTTGTAGAAGCGGGAGGTGGTGAGCTGGTTGACATCAGAGAAGGTGACGTCGGCAACGTGAGCTTCACCAGTGGTGGCGAAGGAAATTGTTCCGTTCGTGGCTGGTGTGTTGTTCGGGATGAAGAGCGTGCTCTTCGTCGTGCCACTGGCGGCCGACTGGATACCACCCTCGGAACCGATCAGAGCCATGTTGATGATATCAACGTTGGTGACTCCGGAGATAACGGTGGACTTGCGGAAGAGCATGGCCTTGCAGCCGCTGACATCCTGACCGGACCCGGTCTTGC
>CAIKYN010000323.1 GCA_903831635.1 uncultured Spartobacteria bacterium | reverse complement strand
CCATTGCCTCGTCCGTTCCGAGATTGGTTCGGGACATGAGGCCTAGCTCGCGCGAGGCATCATCTGCAGCGATCTGTGCATTCAAGGAGTTGGTTCCGAGCGTGAGGGTTGACTTCGGGAGATCGAGTTGAGGCTTTGGTGCGGCATGGAGTGTCAGAGTCGGTAGGAGCAACAGAATGATGAGAAATGCTGATTTCATGCCGTGGTCAACTTAGTGCCGAAGCGTAAGTACAGGAAGGCAGATCGATCGTAGGACGAGTGGGGAGCGAGATTTTTTGAACCAAATTTCTTGCCTTCGGCCACTGACTTTCTACTCTATTTGGGCCTGCGAATTCCTCCATCCGGGCGTTTCTCAACTACCCGAATGTCGAATTTCTTTCCCAAATGGGCCAATTGGCTCCCGCTCCAGCTGCTAGTCTGCGGCTTGGTGATCGGTGGGCCCATCACGCTGGGGATCTGGTATTATTTCACTCCGAAGTACACACGTGTCGGCTACCAGCCCGACCAGCCGGTTCCCTTCTCCCACGCCCTGCACGTGAAGCAGCTTGGGATGGACTGCCGCTACTGCCATAGCTTCGTCGAGGTGGCGGGTCATTCGAACCTTCCAGCCACCCAAACCTGCATCAACTGCCACGGCCAGGGCAAGATTCTGCCGAATAGTCCGCGCCTTGCCGCCGTCCGCGACAGTTGGGAAAGCGGTCAGCCGATTCCGTGGGTGCAGATCCACCGCCTCCCTGATTACGCTTATTTCAACCATGCCGTCCATGTGAACCGCGGGGTCAGCTGCTACAGTTGCCATGGTGCGGTAAACGAGATGAGCGTTGTCTACGAGGCCGAGTCACTCAGCATGAAGTGGTGCCTGGATTGTCATCGTGCCCCCGAGAATTTCCTTCGCCCTACCTCGGAGATCTTTAACATGAACTGGCACCCTGCATCGCCTTCCGAACAGCGCGAACTGGGAACCAAGTTCAAAGAGGAGTGGAAGGTCAATCCTCCTGTGAATTGCGGAGGCTGCCATCGATGAAAAAGATTTTCCAACATCCCGCACGTGATCTGAAGCCGACTCTCTGGAGAAGCCAGGGTGAGCGTGAAAATACCGCAGCCTTTGCCGAGGATTTGTCCCGTGAGTTCACTCCCGGAGCCACAGGAACTGATGGCGGCGATAATAATCTCTCCCGTCGTGACTTCGTCCGACTGATGGGGGCAGCGACCGCTCTGACTGGTGTCGGACTCACTGGGTGCCGTCGGCCCGAGGCTCATCTTGTTCCCTTTGCGAAGAGTGCCGAGTGGACCATCCCCGGCAAGTTCCTCTACTACGCCAGTTCCATGCCGACTCCGGCAGGGGCCGTCCCACTCACGGTCACGACCTCGGATGGGCGCCCCACGAAGATCGAAGGCAACCCTCTGCATCCCGCGAGCAACGGTTCAACGGATGTCTTCGCCCAAGCTTCGATTCTTGGACTTTACGATCCGAATCGCTCCAAGGAGATCACCCGTGACTCCGCCAAGGTCTCCCGTGCCGACTTGGACGCGTTGATCGCCAAAATTCGTGTAACTGCCTCAACGAATGGTGGTGACGGACTTGCAATCGTGGTGGGCAAGGAGAACTCGCCAACCGTTGATAGGCTTCGTGCTGTGCTCGCTTCTCAATTCCCGAAATTGCTTTGGGTGCAGGATGAGGCAATCAAGACCAATGAGGGCGTCTTTGATACGCTTCTGGGTGCAGGCATTCGCCCCGTTTATGATTTCGAGAAGGCCGATGTGATTCTTTCACTGGGAAGTGATTTCCTGAATCCTTCGGAGAGTGGACTTGGATTTGCGAAAGGCTTTGCCAAACGTCGCGATCCTAAAAACTCAGCTGGCACGATGAATCGCCTCTATGTGGTGGAGAATCACTTCTCGCTCACCGGTGGCATGGCTGACCACCGCCTTCGCGTACGCGCCAGTGAAATTGGTGATTTCACGACTGCACTTGCCAAGGTCATTGCCTCGAAGTCGGGTGATGCGTCCCTTTCCTCGCTGGCTGCGGCCTATCCCTCCTCGGGAGTTTCTTTTGACCCTGCTTGGGTAAGCGGCGTGGCTGATGACCTGATCTCAGCCAAGGGCAAGGGAGTAGTCATTGCGGGAGCAGGACAATCTGCCGCAGTTCAGGCTCTG
>CAIKYN010000322.1 GCA_903831635.1 uncultured Spartobacteria bacterium | reverse complement strand
TTTAGAACCTCATTCATGAAACCAGTCCGCCTTCTTTGCCTGTTTTCTCTACTCGCTCTTGTTGGATGTGCCTCCACGAATGAGTCGAAGAAATTCTTTCAACAAAACCGTGGTATCTCTGTCGAGACACAGTATCGGCTGAACAATGTCCAGGGGCTGAATCCCCTGCAGATCAAGTCGGAGGAGGAAGCTCGATGGAGGATTGTCGAACCCTCCGTCCGCTCCTACGAGTCAGGCTTCCTTTCGGGCTTCAAGTCCGTCTGCAAAGTTGCCGCCGAGGAGAAGAATGTGGCCCCACTCTACGACTATGCCGAGGTACTGCGCGCTCAAGAACGGGCACTCCATGCCCTGGGTGAACAGAACGGCCTCAACCTTATCGGTGAGGTGAAGCTACCCACCGGCGGATCCATGCCCATCCCCGATTTTGTCCAACACACGGCCCATGAGGCGTCCTCCATCATCAAGCAGGATGCAGACAACGAACTTAGCAACGAACAGACCGGCCACCACGTGAGTAATATTTTCTGGAACCTGGCACTCATCGGACGCGCGCTCAGATAGAACCCAATCCCCGTCATTTGTGAGAAACCACCTGCTTCTCCAAGGACCATGCCTTAATCTAGATAAAGATCCATGAAGCGACCCCATGCCTCCATTGTATTGCTGACATCGGCACTTTGCCTTTTAAGGTGCGGACCGATGGAGGCTTGTTCACGAGTACTCTGGACCACGGATCACGGCAACGTCGTCGCCAGAACCATGGATCTCTACATGGATGATCATGCACGATTGATCGTCTATCCCAAGGGCGTCGCCCGTAATTCCAAGCTGGATAACTCAGGCTTTTCCTGGAAATCCAAATACGGAAGCGTGACCGTCAACTCACTCGGATCTGTGACCTCCGATGGGATGAATGAGAAAGGCTTGTCAGCTAATCTCCTCTACCTGGACGGATCGGTTTACGAAAAGGAATCCCCCCTGCCTCAATTGGAGAATGGGATGCTTGCTCAGTATGTTTTGGACACTTGCTCCACCGTGGATGAAGCCATCGCGGCGCTTTCCAAGATCAGGATTGTTTCCGTGCGTATTCATCACAAGGAGTGGCCGCTTCATCTTTCCCTTGCAGACAAAAGCGGTGACTCGGCCGTGATTGAATTCATCGATGGCAAGCGAGTCGTCCACCATGGCCCTATGACTCATGTGATGACCAATGAGCCGCCGTTAGCCATCCAATTGGAAAACCTGAAGAAATACCGTGCCTTCGGCGGGACACTGCCACTCCCTGGAGACATCGATCCCAAGAGCCGTTTCGTCAGAGCCTCCGCGTTTCTCAAAACATTGCCCAAGCCCAAGAATAACACCGAAGCTCTGGCTGGCGTGATGAGTGTTGCGAGAACCACGTTTGTCCCCTTCGGTGCTCAGGACACAAGCGGTGGAGAAGCCTCCGATACCTGGGCAACCCTCTGGTCGACCATCGCCGATCCCAGCACCTCCTGCTATTATTTCCAAAGCACCTCCCAACCCAACCTCTTGTGGATTGATCTGAACGAACTGAACTTGAAGGATGGATCTCCGGTCTTGTCGATCAATCCCAACAATGCCCATCTCTCGGGGAATATCTCCGCGCTGATGAAGCCCTTGAAAGCCTCCGCAAAATGAGTCAGGCCTGGACCTACCTCGTGCTCGCGGGTCTCTTTGAAATCGGGTGGCCCGTCGGGCTGAAAATGGCTGAGACGCCAGGGAGGGTTGCCCTAGGAGTTCTGATGGCCGTCGCGTGCATCTCACTGAGCGGTTGGCTGCTTTGGATGGCCCAGAAAAGCATCCCCATGGGGACGGCCTACGCAGTCTGGACCGGCATAGGCGCTGCAGGAGCTTTCATCTTGGGAATCCTGATCTACGGCGATCCTCCGGCTCTGTTGAGATTCCTCGCCGTGCTGTTGATCCTCTCGGGCGTTATCCTGCTTAAATTATCGCATTAGCATTTCGCAAAAACAGCCTCTGAACCAAAGAAACTTGTACCGTCCTTTGCCGCTTCCTATTTTCCCAATCATGAACTTCAGATCCTTCTTCCTTCCACTTCTCGGCTTGGCAGTCCTTTCCTCGAGCGGATGCGCTGTCCACATGGCGGCCACACAACCATCGTCCAAGCCAACCAGCCTTTTCCGTGACGGCACCTCGAAGGATCAACTTGTCGCCTATTTCGGCACTCCGACCTCGACCGTTGTTCACGATGGAACGACCTATGATATCTACACCTTCGAGAATGGCTCGAATGGCTCTACGAAGTTCCTCAAATGCCTCTTCTACGGCGTCTGTGATGTCGCCACGCTTGGCATCACCGAAGTCATCTTCACCCCTGTGGAGAGCGCCCTGCGCAAACGCGACAAGGCCTACAGGGTCTCTTAC
>CAIKYN010000321.1 GCA_903831635.1 uncultured Spartobacteria bacterium | reverse complement strand
CGTCCAGACAAGCGTTGCACTTCCCCGAACGAGGACGCCATCGATGAACCAGCGATCGACAAACGAGCAAAGCTTGGCGAAGCCGCCCTGAATGACACGAACGATCCAGAAATAGAGATCATCGATGTAGAAGCGATTCTCCAGGAAGGGAATCCGAATCGGATCCTTCTCCACGTTGCGGTAGAGGAGGAACGCAAGTGCCAGACCGGCAAGGAAGACGCCTAGGAAAACCTGAGGCACAAAGGCAGGGACTTCGGGTTCCGTTAGCGAACCGATCTCATGGAAGAACGTGTGCTCGAAGAAAGGATACCCGGCAATGACTGCGGGGATCGCCAGCAGGATCAAAGGAATGGTCATCACGAGCGGCGACTCATGGGCATGCTCGGAGTGCTCCGAACGGGCTTTTCCAAAGAAAACGACCATCGCCTGACGCATCATGTAAAAAGGGGTCAGACCGGCGGCAATCACCACCACCCAGAAGATCCCGCGATGATGCTCCCAAGAGCAGGCCATGATGAGATCCTTGCTGTAGTGACCGCTGAAGAAGGGGCATCCGGAGAGCGCCAGCATACCGCAGCAGTAGGTCAGGAAGGTGATCGGCATCTTGCCCTTTAGACCACCCATCTTCCAGATGTTCTGCTCATGGTGCATCCCGATGATCACGGATCCGGCCGTGAGGAAGAGAAGACACTTGAAGAAGGCATGAGTGAAGAGATGGAACATCGGGAGCGCCGCAGAGACTGCAAGCCCGGCACCGGTGACCATGTAACCGAGTTGTGAAATTGTGGAGTAGGCCAGGATCCCCTTGATGTCATCCTGTTGGGTCGCAAGGATGCCGGCTCCGAGCGCCGTGATCGCACCGGTCCAGGCTACGATCTCGGAAGCCTCGGGTGAGGAAGAGAGGATCGGGAAAATACGGGCGAGAAGGTAGACACCGGCCGCAACCATGGTGGCGGCGTGAAGGAGTGAGGAAACGGGCGTCGGACCCTCCATCGAGTTTGGAAGCCAGACATGGAGTGGGAACTGAGCCGACTTACCGACCGTTCCGCAGAAGATCAGAACCACGGCAATGGCAAGGAGAGCAGGATTCTGGACGAAGATCGGCGCCGGATGATTGATCCCCGCAAAGGTGAAAGTGCCTCCTTCGGGGCCGCCCGTTGCGATCCAGAAGAGCAGGATGCCAAGCATGAAACCGAAGTCACCGATCCTATTCACCAGGAAGGCCTGCTTGGCCGCATCGGCCGCAGAATCCTTGTGATAATAATGGCCGATCAGGATATAGGAGCTGACACCGACCAACTCCCAGAAGATGAACATCATCACGAGGTTGTTCGCCAGCACGATGCCGAGCATCGAGAAAAGGAAAAGCGCCAGACCGGCGAAGAAGCGCCAGTAACCGACTTCCTCCTTCATGTAGCCGATGGAGTAGATGAAAACGATCGGTGCGATGGTCGTCACCACGACCAGCATGGTGCGGCTCAGGGGATCGAGCGCCAGATCGAAGGGAATCGCCAAAGCATGACCAAAATCAACCCAGTTGAATCCGTGATACACCCCCTCGGCGCTCTTGGCGAAGAGAGTCCATCCACAAACGGTCGTGACCAGAGCGGAAAGAATGGCCAAGCCGGCGGCAAGCGGCTTGCTCGTACGAGTGATGAACAGGATCGCAGCCGCAGCGACGAGCGGTGCAAATAGGGTGATCCAAGCGATGGTGGAGAGATTCATCAGAGGAGGAAGG
>CAIKYN010000320.1 GCA_903831635.1 uncultured Spartobacteria bacterium | reverse complement strand
GCTTGTCAGTGGTCCCATGGTGACGATGGAGTACCGGAACAGAGGCATCGGCTCCCGTCTTCTTCACGCATCGCTCATGGCGCTTCAGGAACGTGGTCTGGCAACGGCGACCGGGATTACCCGTGAGAGGACTGTGGCTGCGCGCCATGTCTATGCGAAGTTTGGTTCGATATCTGAATCCTTCAGCTTTCCCACCCTCTTAGATGGGAATCGTGAAGTAAAGGCTTGAAACCCCTGGCAGGTTTAGGTTTCCAAGAATTGCAAATCGTTTCAGTATATCGGGAAAAATCTTTCGATGAGACAATGATTCGCGAGACGGCTTCTTTAAGCTGATTTCAACTGCTACAAGGCTATCAACTGTAAATCGATGGGAGTCTCAATAACCTTTCGTTTAATGAGACTCTAAAAACTTTAGCGTTGCTTACAGCTTCATCTTATCAAGCTCATAGAGGTTAATCTCCTCTCTTGGATCCTTGATTACATATGTAGATCCATTCCTTTGTATAATTTGAAGGGGGTTAATCATTGGGATATTAAATTTTTCACCAGAGCCCCATGTAGCAACTGCAGATATTATACCATAGTCTTTAGTAACATAGTCATATATTCGAAAATTCTTTGAACTAAGTCTAATGTATGCATATCCATTGGAATCAGGTGGATAAAATTCGTACAGACTCAATGATCCGTATACATATTTTCCAACGATGTTTTTGGGGAATTTACCGCAAACCTCGAAAACATCTTGATCGGAGTATTCTAAATGCTTTGTAAAGAACGGTGCTACACTACTCTCCAAGAAAATAGCAGATCCAGGGCCTTTTAAGGGATTTCCTAAATTTTGATTTCCATACAATCTATCTATATCTTCTAATCGTTGAAATTCTTTTGAACGGTTTTGGTTTATTTCTGTCAGTTTCAAAAGAGTAATTGCATAATAGAGCCTTTGATACTGAATCTCACCAACTTTATAAGTTTTCACCAGTTCATCTAAAGCATCACCTCGTTTTTTACGAAAATCTGAGAGTATATTATATAGATGTCCTGATAGTAGTTGTCCTATGGAAGATGACGAATCAACAGTTGGGGTTGTAGAGTCCATTGCTTCATCCATCTTTCTATTCTGCTCATTTAAATAAGAACATTCAGAATCAATTTTTGAATTTATTATATCCTCTGTTTTTTGAGCTGCTATTCTTTTATCAAAATCGCTATCGCCTAACAGATTATTAATCCGATTCTGAGTCTCTATTTTTTTAGAAACTTGCTTATATTCATAGTTATCCATAGATGACTTCATGTCGCCTACTTGTGAGAGAATAAATTTTATTGATTCAAGTCCATCAGAGGTAATTGTTTGGTCATAGGTTGATACTGTATATGATTTATCAATTAATGTTGCATTTTCTCCGTCCCAATTGAAAATGTAATTTTTTGCAAGAGGCCTTGAAAAGGGTGTATTTTCATGTGCATCTTTCAACTTTTTTCCCATTTTTTAAATTGGTCTATTACACCAATGAAGTCACTGAAACCAAAGCATTGAGATGTATTTATGTCACCACTTATGACTGACGGAATTTTGTCTAATTTGAAAACCCCTAGAGTTTCTGAGGGGCCTTTATCCGGTGACTCTAAATGATTTTCTTTTGTGTTATATTGTATCGACTTCTTTGCTGATCCTGCCATGTTAACTATAACAATAGTCGTCAAAAAATAATTGCCACTGTATGTATTATGATGATTCAAGTCCAGTTGTGCAAGCAGTCCACCCTTATCAGGCCAATATCGCTGAATAAACTTCATGTCATTACCAGTAATCCTATCAACGTCTGGAGTTTGAGATTTAGGTACAATCAATTGATATCCACCATCTGTAGTGACTCCATAATTATTCGATAACATTTCAAATGGCACGGGTTCATAGTCTGTTACACTTTTAATCCCATCATTCACGGCATTTAAGGCTCTATGCCCTAAATCATCTATTTTATCGGCCGCATTCTGAATCAATATCTGGTCTTTTATATTGTCGATGTACTTCTTTACTTGCTTGCCAAGTTCTAGGTCTGGATTGGATTCATCTTGTGCAAAAGCGGAACAACACAGCCCGATTAGTACAGCAATGGCTGCAATCGTTGAAAAAAATGCCTTCCGAAGCATGCCGATGATGTAACTCCTCATCTAGCTTTAAGACAAGCTACAAGCATCTTTAAGGGGGATTTCTGGATTATCCCCAAATCCGGTGTAAATATTCTCGGATGCCCCACCTTGAAGAGGTCCAGAAGAAGCTTTTCCGATTCTTCTATTGCCTCTGGAGCCAGATGGTTCCTTGTCCCTGCGTCCGGTACGTCAAACTGGCAGACCACAAAGCCACATTGAAAGCAACGCCATTGGTGCTCTCAGGAAAAATCTGCAAAGGAAATCGGTTCGCCGGAGATCTCGTTCGAGTCACAACAGCCAATCGCTTCATGGCAAAGCCAAAAGACTTCATCGATGAGCATGTAGAGGCTGGGGACGTTGAAGCTCTTTTCATCAAAGGCCTGATCTTTTACCACACCCACAACAATCAAAATGAACTCAAGATCTCCGAGAAGCTGGTTCAAAAAGCTGCGATGGGTGGTAATGCCGATGCGATGCTCTTTCTTGCCAGCTTGCACATGCATCGATCCAAGAACTCCCCCAATGATGCAGCAATAGCCGTGGAGTGGGTTAAAAGGGCCGTAAAAGCTGGGAACGTCCGTCTTTAGCTGAAATCTACGCAAAAGGGCTTTACGGCGTTTTAGAGGATCAATTTCAGGCGTTCTACTGGTGGCGCAAGGCAGCAATCAAAGGATCAAGGAATGGAATGATCATGTTGCATGGTCTGTACTCCATTGGAAAGGGTTGCTGGAAAAATCCGAACGCTGCCCATGTGTGGAAGCAACGTTGGGAAAGATCCAGCGTGTGATTGGGATTGAAGTCGAGGGACAGCTTGTGCATGATCCACCTCCCTTCGACGCTGCTTGAAGGGTTGTTCATCAGACTCCTTTTGGGGGACTTTTGGGGAACAGCCTCTAGAGCTAGTGTTTAAGCGGGTCAAATTGCCTTGTGGTGTAACGGTAGCACAGCAGATTCTGGATCTGCTTGTCATGGTTCGAATCCATGCGAGGCAGCCACTTTTTTAGGGGGGTAGGGAATGGGGGATTTGGCATTACGCAAGGAAACGGATGCTCCTAAGATCTCTGGGGATCTTGGTTTTTCAAAACGCACTGTAGTAATAGTAAGCGCCCATAATCCGCTTTTATAGGGGGATGAAAATTGAAAGGGACATTTGACTATCAAGGGTCTTGGTGTGAGCATAAACCAAGTGAAATTCGAGTGGGATGAAACCAAGAACCAAAGCAACCTCGAAAAGCATGAACTCCTTCTCTCGGATGCAAAAGCTATGTGGGAAGGCCCTGTCCTTGAGTTGGAAAGCAATCAGCCCGGAGAGGCTCGCAATCTCGCCATCGGGAAGATCGGTGGAAAATTCTGGACAGTCATTTTCACCATGCGCGGGGAGACCATTCGCATCATCAGCGCCCGACGTAGCCGGGACAACGAAAAGCAACTCTATCATGAAAAAGACAACCACTAAGAATCTCGAAGCCCGTTTTGACAGAGGGGAGGATGTTCTTGATCTCTTCGAAACGAAAAATGCCCGATGGGGAGGCGTACGTGCCGGGGCAGGCCGTAAAGCAAGTGGGCGCGTCCAATACATCACCCGACTTTCACCAGCCTTGATCCGCGCCATCAAGGGGCGTGCCAAGAGTGAGCATCGTAAGGAGTGCGAGGTGGTCGAATCCTTGCTGGCTCCGGCGCTAAAGTAACTGTCGTCAGTCCATGTGCGGAGACTTTGTCAATTACACGAATCTTTTACTGATTTCCCGAGTTCCTGATTCATCTCAGTCTTTCGACCAATATCCTTCCGTCTAAAAAGCCTCAGCCAGCTTTACTTCTTCCTGACCGGCTTCGAGTAGCTCAGAACCTTGGCGGGGGGAATGTTCCGATGAACGGTTCTGCTCTTTTGATGGTCATCGAAGTGATCGAGCGCCACTTTACGGAAGCGCTGGCTTCCGGTCATGTACCAGCAGATCGGATAGGTGAACGTTCGGAATGTTCCCCCCTCATGAAGGGCTTCGCGCGTGGCGTTAAGAATCAGTTCCTGAACGTGGTGGGGCATGCTGGCGAAG
>CAIKYN010000319.1 GCA_903831635.1 uncultured Spartobacteria bacterium | reverse complement strand
TTGCCACCACGCATGACAGTGGTGATGAGACGTGCAACCAGGGGACTGGCGTAGCGGAGATCACGTTTGACCTCTTTGGTGATGACGCGTTTACGGCGGGACATGATGAAGAAAGGTTGGTGTTTGGGTCTAAATTACTTCTTTTTCTTGCCGGTCTTGGCCTCTTCACCTGGCTTGGGGCGCTTGGCTCCGTACTTTGAGCGTCCACGACGACGACCGTCGACTCCGAGGCAATCGAGGCTACCACGAACGATGTGATAACGGACGCCGGGGAGATCCTTCACACGGCCTCCACGAACAAGTACAATCGAGTGCTCCTGGAGGTTGTGACCCTCACCGCCGATGTAGGCGATCACTTCCTGGCCGTTGGTGAGGCGCACCTTGGCAACCTTACGAAGCGCGGAGTTCGGCTTCTTGGGAGTTCGGGTCATCACCTGCACGCAGACACCGCGACGCTGAGGACAATTCACGAGCGCAGGTGATTTGGATTTCACCTTGACCTGTTCGCGGCCCTTACGGACGAGTTGGTTGATGGTTGGCATTGGTAAAAATGAGTGGATTTCCCATGCTTCTTCGCTTGCCGTTCTGCAAAACCATCCTCGTGTTTGTAAAGGAACTGGTCCGCGTCACTGCAGAGTTTCTAAGAACTCCGAAGAAGTCGGGAGGTGGGAAAGTAGGGAAACCACGTGAATCTGCAAGAAGATTTTAACAATTCGACACAGATATTTTTTATTTGGAGGGCTCGGCCAAAGCATTCAGCAATCATCTCTGAAGTGCTTTTAGCTGTTTTTCCCCCCTCACTCTGCCGTCTCGCAACCGATCCAGGCCTATTTCGCCACAGACGAATTTAAATTTTCAGCGCGCTTCCAACCCTCGCCGGAGGCGCATAAAATCAAGATCCATTAGAAATGAAGGTCGGTGTCTTGCACTGTTTTTTTACAAATCAATCCGCTAAACGACATGATAGTTTCGAGAGTGATGAACGATGCTCCGCCACCCTCCGGTAGCCCCATTCGCTGATGATCCGAAACAACGTCACCTTCTCATACATTCTTGATGCGACACTTCCCGAAAAACTATCGCAGAGCATCATCATTCTGAAGACAGCCTCGGCTCCCCGCCTGACTCGCCCATTCTCCTCGATCAGGTGAAGCGCTCCCATCGGCTGATTTGCGGGAAATCCATAGTCAGCTCCCGCTCCACTCTGCACCGCGGCAAACTCCAGACGCCCCTTGCCGGAAATCATCCACCGCCGCATCGAGGCACTACAGAAACCACATTCCCCATCATAGAGGACCAGTGGCAGTGGACGTAGAAGAACGCTCATGTTCTCATCCTATCCTCTTGCGATGATGGACGCCAATAATCCCGTCATCTGCTTCTGAGAAAGCATCACCGATGGATTTCCATTTCATTCCTCCGTTGATTTTTATCGGACAAGGCCGATAGCGTCACTCCATGCGCTCCATTTACGGCGGCTTCCCTATCCTGCTCATGGTTCTTTGCGGAGCTCTCCCTGCAATCGTTCTTGCCGAGCAGGCCCCTTCGGCTGATGAGATCCTCCAGTCTGCCCGCATGAGCCCCACGGCAAGACCTGCTTCTCTTCGGGCGCAGATCAGGGGCGAGGAGAAGCCGACTCCTCTGCAGATCAGCCTCAAGGACCATGTGATTACCTACGAGTTCAAGGATCCCGACCAGACCCTGATACTCAAACTTGATCCGGGAAACACGAGGCTTCTGGAGAAAACGAGTGAAGTTACGCAGACCATCAGTGCCACCCATCTCCATGATGAGATCAGGGACACTGGAGTCACCTACCAGGACCTCTCGCTTGGGTTCCTCTACTGGCCTGAACCCCTCCTTCAGGGAGAAGAAACAGTGCGAACTCGTCGCTCCTGGAAAATCGATCTGCAGGCACCGTCAGGCGAGGAAATCTATGGCGTTGCCCGTATCTGGATCGACAAGGAATCAGGCGCCATCCTGCGCATCGAGGGATATGATAAGAAAGGACTCCTCCTGCGCCGCTTCGAAATCGTTTCAGCCCAGAAGATCGACGGCCTTTGGATGCTGAAGCAAATGCGCATCGAGAGCTTCGTTCCTGGCAATCCCAGTCCCGTCACCCGTCGGTATCTTGAAGTCTTGGGCAAAAATCCCTAACGGCTTCAGTTAAGAGATGGGAGTTCGGATCTCTCCTATCTGCTATCTCCTACTCCAAGGATTCCATCCCCAACCCCAAGGATTCCTAGAAATCGGCGCCGGCGTGGGGCTAGGAGTCGGAGGGGGTGTGGGCGCTACATGAGGCGGCGTCTGAGCCATCACTACGATTTGATTGGCAACAGGGCTTCCTAGGCCAGTAACCAGATCATAGCCAGTCACGCATGGATAACCGTTATTTCCGGAGGTTATATCTCGGAGATCCGTGGCGTAGGAGCCGGAAGCATTGCCATAGAGAACATTCCCGAATGACGCATTCAGCGGATTCCCCAGACTTCCACGTCTGGCAAGCAATGCAGCCCATTGAGGAGTTCCGAGACTCGTTCCTCCAAGAACCTGCCAGCTACCGTTGCAATAAACCTCAACCCCAGTGTAGGGATCAGCAACATAAGACACATCGGGAACACCTCTCCCGGAATTCACATTCCACCCAGCTTGAAAAGCAGGGAGGTTTTCAGTGGCACTTACTCCACCACCGCTTCCACCCCACCCACTCTCGGAGGTAATCGTGCCATTGGTTGTGCATTTCAAGGAAGTGCCTCCCACTCCCAGCACGTACTGTGAGCAAGCTGGCCAGTCGACCTCTGCGCCGTTATCACCTGCGGCGGCAACAAACGCCGTCGAAGAATTATTGAAAGTCGAATCATACGCTCTATCGCCATAAAATTCCGGCGTTCCCCAACTCATGGAGACAACCGATGCTTTAACATTCGTAACGGCATAATTCACGGATGCCAGAAGGCTATTGATACTGTCATCTGCAGAGACTACCACGACAATGGAGGCTCCAGGCGCCATCGCATGAGCCCATTCTACATCAAGCGATGTTTCACTCGCCCATCCGGAGTCACTCCTTCTAGGCTTTCCCGAGGGATAAACAATGGGAACATTTGTTGAGGGTAGCGAATACTGTGTGCAGAAGGCATTCAAATCCTGCTGCAATGTCGGACTGCCGAAGGCCACAATAATGGCTATAGTCTGCCCCACGCCATTGCCGTTCGTGGAAATCAGATCAAAACCATAAGCATGAGCTATCTGCGAGGGACTGTAACCTGAGCCAATCGTCCCACTGGCAGCAGGCATGGGATCATTTTTTCGAAATGTTCCAATAGTATTGGCCCTACCCTCATCCCTCCATCCGTACTTCCATTGCAAAGGCGGCTTTATCGAAGTCTGGGCAAACTCATGAGATTGAGCCGACAAGGAACAAATCGTGGAGATTAAAACATAGGTCAATAAAAATGCCTTATATTTCAATAAAATCCCCATCAATGAATCTATAATCCCTTCCTTCAATCGCGTCAAGGCAGGTGATCTCTCCTATCCTGGCCACCTTACACTTTCTCAGCAGCCGAACTTCCGAAGAGACCCGAGGGCCTGATGAGCAAGATTACAATCAGGATTCCGAAGGCGATGGCATCGCGGTAAGAAGAGAGAAAAGATCCTCCCAACAGACACTCACTCAGGCCGAGCAGAAGTCCACCCACTGCAGCACCCGGCAGACTACCGATCCCACCCAAAACAGCAGCCACAAAGGCCTTAATGCCCGGCTGAGTTCCCATGAGCGGTTCAATCGAATGGATATTCATAGCGTAGAGAACCCCGGCGGCGCCAGCAAGAGCCGAGCCCACGGCAAAGGTCAGAGAGATCACCGCATTGCTATTGACGCCCATAAGTGCCGCAGCATCACGGTTCTGAGAGAGGGCCCGAAGCGCCAGACCGAAGCGACTGCGCAGCACAATCTCGCGCAGGGCCACAAGAAGGACGAGCGTTACAACGATCACCAAGAGATGATTGCCGGAAATCGTGACTCCTTGACCCAATGCAATACGGATCGGAGGCAGGAGGTCAGGAAAAGCCTTCTGATTCACTCCAAAAACAATCTGACCACCGTACGAGAGCAGGAGAGAGACACCAATTGAGGTAATCAGCACGGCTAGCTTTGGCTGATTACGCAGCGGTCGGTACGCGAGCCGCTCGATAATAACACCAAGCAATGCACAGACCACCATCGCCCAAATGAGCACGGCAGCGGTGGTCATCCAAGGATCAGGGAAGATGTGACGAACAAAGGGCGTGGCATAAAAACCGGCAAAGGCTCCGATCATCAGCACATCCCCATGGGCGAAGTTGATGAATTTCAGTAGTCCGTACACCATGCTGTAACCGAGCGCAATCAGCGCATAGATCGCCCCAAGGGAGAGGCCATTAATCAACTGCTGGAGAAACTCGTGCACAGCCATCTAGATAATCAGGATTTTTCTCCTGAGGAATAGAATTCATTGAGAGCAAATAAAAACGCCTTCCGGTTTCCCGGAAGGCGTCTTCAATCAGTCAACCAAGCTACTAGAACTTTGCCGCAATCGTAAAACCAAGGATGGCCGCATTTCCAGTCGAGCCATTTCCACTTGGGTTAACGATGTACTGGGCATCAGGAACAAAATCCAACCACTTGTTGATAGAAACAGTATAGAACCATTCAAATACTGCGGTGGTGGAGAAAAACTGACTTGCGTAGCTGTTTGCCGCTCCGCCCTGGTTCTTCGGAAGGGTGCTGTTATAATTACTGCTATAGAAACCTTCACCCACAACGACACCCGTCTTGTCGTTTGGACGAGCGTCAAAGAGCCCCTTGTAGACCAGTCCTGTCTGATAGTAATAGGGCAATTGGCAATTCGATGCGGGCGTGAACGTGAATTCAGTGAAGCTATAGAGACCACGGGTCTTGTCAGCAACACTGCTCGAAGCCGTCGGATTCTTCCCATCGACCGGATTCTTGTCCGAGGATTGGGATGCAGCTACCTGCTTGTGAACGGCTGTCAAACGCTGATCAGCCTGAAAATACATACCCCAGACAGTGCCGTTACCGGAAAGACTGCCGAAGTTGTTATTGTTCTGTCCCCAGATGTAGCTGCCGATGGCATAGCGTCCTTCAAGCTT
>CAIKYN010000318.1 GCA_903831635.1 uncultured Spartobacteria bacterium | reverse complement strand
TAGCGACGTCTCGACTCTAGGCGGAGGTGCAGTCAACGGTGCAGGCAATACAGCGGCCTTCCGTTTGCTATGTGCTTTGCCCGGCGAAAAGAACTTCAGCCAATCCTTCAATGGGGGAATCGATTTCAAGTACCTCAGCCAGGTCATCGGTTATACCGCGACAACTTCCTCCGGTCCCGCCCAATCAAATCCCCTCTGGTACTGGCCTTTCAGGTTGAATTATAACGCCGTCTGGGCTCCCAAGGATTCCGTTACCATTTTTGACACTGGTCTTTCCTTCGGTCTGCGTGGTGCTGCTATCGGTGCTTACGGACAGGATCAAAACTTCCAAAATCTGCGCTACAATGGAGATGGAGGCTTTCTTACCCTCAAGGCCGATCTCTCCCACACGCATGAATTGCCTGCCGGTTTTCAACTCTTTGGCAAGGTTCAGGGACAGGTGTCACCCGAGCCTCTCGTTTACAGTGAACAGTTTGCCGGTGGCGGTCTTGATACTTGCCGTGGCTACCTTGAGGGCACTCAGGCAGGGGACAACGCACTCTTTGGAAGCATGGAATTTCGTTCTCCCTCGCTTCTAGCTGGTCATGCTGGAGTGAATGAGTGGCGTGTCTATGGATTCTTCGACGGTGGAACGCTCACGCTCAACCAGCCTCTTCCAGGTCAGATAGCCACTTTTAACTTTGCGAGCTACGGCGCAGGTTCGCGCCTCAAGATGTACAAGGATTTGAACGGCTCGATTGATGTCGGCATTCCATTGGTCAATGAAGCACCAGTCATGGCGTGGTCGCCGCTGGTTACCTTCCGTCTCTTTGGTGAATTTTAACAGTCATCCAACCCATTGTTCATGAAAATAACATCCTCAGTTCGAATACTTGTCCTGCTCGTTTTGGCGACCGGGAGCCTTCACGCCCGTACTTGGTGGAATGAAGCCTGGAGCACCCGCGAGAAGATCTCGGTCGACACCACGGATAATGGCGTTGCCGTTTCCGACCCCATTGGAACCACGACGGTTGTGGTGCGTCTGCATGACGGGAACTTTGACTTCTCCAACTCCAAGGAGGACGGCAGCGACCTACGCTTCGTTGATTCTGATGACAAGACACTTCTTGCCTCTCAGGTCGAGAAGTTCGACACCGTGATGAACGAGGGGTTCGTCTGGGTAAAGATCCCTGACCTGAAACCGGGCACGGCGCGCGACATCTACCTCTACTCGGGTCGCAATGAGAAAAAGAAGCCCGCCAAAGGGGAAAAAGTCGACCTTCCCAAAACCGCCTACGATGGCGATACGGTGACGGTCTATCACTTCAATGAGCATGGGACACCACCGGGGGATTCTTCTGGTAACGGGATCCGAGCCGAGACACCCGGTATTCCAATCGACGGTTCGATGATCGGCGGCGGCATCAAGCTCGACGGCAAAAAACCGATCAGTATTCCCGCTAATCCCAACTCTGCAGTTTTGGAGGCTTCTCCCTATACCTGGATGACCTTTGTGAAGCCGACGAGCATGGTTCCGAATGTCCCCATTTACAGTCGAAAGGATGGTGCGAATGGTCTCCGTATTGGTCTCGATAACGGTATGCCGTTCATGGAGATCTCGAGTGCCGCTGGGACACAGCGCGGGGCCGGAACGACTCCCCTCGCCGCGGGGGCGTGGAAGCATCTCGCCTTGGTGTCCGACGGCAAGCGAACGACGCTCTTTGTCGATGGTGTTGCCGTTGCGAATCTCCCCGTGGCACTCCCTGCCATGAATGGCCCCGCTTTCATTGGCGGCGACGGTGATGGAAAACCCGGATTTGCAGGTGAAATCGATGAGATGGAGATCTCCAAGACGGCACGAACGCCGGGCTTCATCAAGGTCTCGGCCCTCGGTCAGGGACAGCAAAACGCCAAGCTTCTTGTCATGGGCAAGCCTGAGGCCGCAGCGGTAAGCTTCCTCGATAGCCTTGGACTCTTCGGTTATTTGATCAAGTCGGTGACCGTCGATGCCTGGGTCGTGATCGGCATTCTGGGGATCATGTCTGCCATCAGTTGGATCGTGATGGTGGCTAAAAATAAGTACATCTCCAGCTTAGCCAAGGGGTCTAAGGAATTCATCAATCAGTGGCATCATCTCTCCGGTGATCTCACGGCAATCGATACAGACGACGAGGAAAGGATCAAATCACTCGGTGGTCGTGCCGAGGCAAAGCACATCAAGTTCATTCATTCCACGCCGATTTATCGCGTCTACGAGGTTGGGTGCACTGAGATTCGCCAGCGCGTGAGCAAAGGGGGGGGGATCTCTCACCGTGCCCTGGAATCCATTGAATCAAGCATGGAAGCCCAAGTAACCCGTGAAAATGCGAGACTGCAGAGCATGATGGTTCTCCTGACCATCTGTATCGCCGGTGGTCCCTATGTCGGACTACTGGGTACGATTATCGGCGTTATGATCACCTTTGGTGAGATCGCCATGCTCGGAGAGGTGGATATCAATGCCATTGCTCCCGGTATTGCCGCCGCGCTTCTCGCAACAGTCTGTGGACTTGTCGTCGCGATTCCGGCGCTCTTCGGATACAACTACCTAAGCGTTCAGGTGAAGGACATCACTACGGATATGCATATCTTCTGTGAGGAGTTCTTGACGAAGATGGCTGAGTACTATCCCGAGAAAAATTCCGGCCCAAACGGTCACTAGGTTACGAACCTTTTTTAACCTCTAACCGACACTCACCATGCAAGCCGACTCCGGAGGAGAAGCCATCGCCGACATCAATGTCACCCCGATGGTCGATCTGTACCTGGTGCTCCTGCTGATCTTCATCATCATGACGACGGCTGGCATTCAGGGGGTGAAGGTTAATCTGCCCAAAGGAAGTTCGGCACCAAGCTTAGGTGGGCCGAAGACACAGGCCGTCACCGTGAATAACGAGGGCGCCATCTTCCTGAATACCCTCCCGGTCACCCTGCCCGAATTGGAACAGAAGCTTGGCGAAGCGAAGTCGGCCAACGCCGATGTGTCGGTTGTCGTTAGAGGCGATAGCTCTACTCAGTATCAGGGTGTCATGGATGTCCTTGATGTCATTGGACGACTCAGCATTGAGAAGGTCGGACTCGCGACACAAAAGCGGCAGTAATTTTTTCCCGAATTAACCGTTCACTCATATGGCAAGCAACAACACCGAGGAGAAAAAAAAGCTCCCCCTGCCGCTGATCATTGGCGGCGTGCTTGTTGTGGGTGGATTGGCTGCTTTCTTTATCTTTCACAAGAGTGATGACGGAGGCTCTCCGGCACC
>CAIKYN010000317.1 GCA_903831635.1 uncultured Spartobacteria bacterium | reverse complement strand
CGAAGCAGCAGGAGGTCCTTACAGCAGAAAGGAAGTCTCGGACTGGATCCACCGTCTTGAGGATATTGATGAGCGTCTGGGGGGTGATGGGGGTCGCGATATCACGGTCGCGATCCGCGATGCCCTCGAGGACTTGAAGTAATCAGCAATTCAGAAAAGAAGTAGGATAGGAGATGGATAGCGACCGAACAGCGCACCCTAACTATTGCAATATAGATTTGTAGATGCCATATTGCGACTCATTATGGCGTTATCGTCACGATTTTTCCTTCCACCAAAAGATCATTTCTTTCTCCTAGGTCCACGTGGGACAGGGAAGACCTCATGGACACGCCAGTTTGCCCCAGATGCATTGAGGATTGATCTACTGGATCCTCAACAACTTCGCCCCCTGATGGCACGTCCCGAACGACTCAGGGAAATCATCGCGGCCTCACCGAATCCAAGGGAGATCGTCATCGACGAAGTTCAGAAGCTTCCGGAACTCTTGGAGATCGTCCATCTACTGATCGAGGAGAAAGGACCTGCCCGCTTTATCCTAACCGGATCCAGCGCCAGAAAACTACGTAGCGCCGGTATCAACCTCCTCGGCGGAAGGGCTGCAAGGCGGGCAATGCACCCGTTCATGGCCGCGGAGTTGGGAGAAGGCTTTGCACTTGATACATCCATCCGACTCGGGATGCTTCCGCTCGTACACGGTGCTCAGGAGCCCGAAGCCCTTCTAGGAGGATATAACGGACTCTATCTTAAGGAGGAGGTTCAGGCAGAGGGTCTTGTGCGCAATATTGGTAACTTTGCCCGCTTTCTGGAGACACTCAGTTTCTCCCATGGAGGCATCCTCAACCTTGCCTCCGTGGCCAGGGAGAGTCACGTCAACCGCAAGACAGTGGAGGGATACCTTGAGGTTCTAGAAGATCTTCTCCTGGCATTCCGCCTGCCTGTCTTCACTCGTCGGGCCAAAAGAGAGATGGCGGTGCATTCTAAATTCTATTTCTTCGACACGGGCGTCTACCGGGCCAATCGCCCATCAGGACCGCTTGATGCGCCGGCTGAGATCGATGGCGCAGCCCTTGAGGGATTGGTCGCCCAGCATCTGCGGGCTTGGTGTGATTACACCACTGGAGAACATCAACTCAGCTACTGGCAAACACGATCCAAGGTCGAAGTCGATTTTGTGATTTATGGTCAGCTGGGACTCTTTGCTCTAGAGGTCAAGAATACCTCACAGATCCGCCCCGAAGACCTGCGAGGACTTAAGGCCTTTGCACAAGACTATCCGGAAAGCCTCCGGTTTCTCCTCTATCGTGGAAATCAGAGAGTTTTCAGAGATGGGATCCTATGCCTTCCCTGTGAAGAGTTTCTCAAATCACTTATCCCCGGATCTTTTCCGCAATAACAAGCACTCGATGATGATTCTGAAAACATCCATCTTGGTTCTTTCCATTTCTTCCTGAATTCCTGTTTTCGTGTTTTATTAATGTCTATGGAGAAGCGCCCCGGCACAACACTTGTCATCGTTGGACATGGATCGACCACCAACCCCGATTCCAGCGAGCCGAATCACCGCCTTGCAGATGCCATTCGTGAGCGGGGCATCTTTGATCAGGTTCTCTGCTGTTTCTG
>CAIKYN010000316.1 GCA_903831635.1 uncultured Spartobacteria bacterium | reverse complement strand
TGGTTTCATGCAGCGCTTTCCGGATCTCAAGATCATTCTGGCTCATGCAGGGGGATTCGTCCCGTACGCGGCCTACCGGATGGCCGGTTCTGTGAACTTTCAGACAGGAAGACCACTGCACGAGATTCTCTCAGACTTCGGTAGTTTCTACTTTGATACGGCTCTCTCCAGCAGTCCCGCTTCACTCCCCAGCCTGACCGCATTTGCCAAACCAGATCGTATTCTTTTCGGAAGTGACTGGCCTTTTGTCCCGGCTAGCGGTGTCTCCTTCTTTACCGGTATGCTTGATCAATACAAGGGACTGGATGACTCCTCCCATGACGCCCTTAACGCCGGTAATGCTGAAAAGATTCTTCCCAGAGTCACGGAACACTTCAATTGATCAACCATCGACAGCAAGCGTAAACAGCGTGATATTTTCTTCATGAGCAACCATACCTACAAAAAAATCGAACTCGTCGGTTCCTCCACCCTCAGCATTGAGGATGCCGTCCAGAATGCGGTCGCCAAGGCCTCGCTTACCGAGAAAAACCTTCGGTGGCTTGAGGTTGTTGAGACTCGTGCCCATCTTGAAGAGGGCAAAGTGGCTCACTGGCAGGTCACCGTGAAAATTGGTGCCACCCTCGAATAATCCAGAAACAATCAACCACCCAACAACATGAGTTCCTATCTCTGGACACAAAACCTTCGCGAAATCTACGACAAGGCTGTCACCCTTTTCAAACAGGGAAACCGCGAGCTGGATTCCTACTTCTCAGCAGAAGAGATCTCCTTCCTTGCGTCGATCGGCCTGCGTCCGATCAATCTCTATGACTATGCAGAGGATATGAATGGAGCTGGTGAACCCGACTGGAACACCGTTCTCCTCATGGCGGCGGCTCGTCGCGATTACTTCCTCTATTTTCAGCACGGAATCACCAGCACCGTCGTCACGGAGGCTGACTCCCTTCCCCCCAAGCCTGAGGAACTGGAGGGGATTCCATGGCTACCCCGTATCATTCGAAAGGCACAATGCTTCCTGGAGGGAGGACTCTGCCACGAGATCATGTACTGCTGTGGAGGAGATCGCCGCTTCCTGAAACAACACGATATCCATCCTGCTGACTTCCTCAGGATCGTTTGGGCCCTAGGAGGAGATCAGAAAAAGATCCTTGGTTACTTTAGGAAGAAGTAATTCGTAAATCCTTGTAGGCCTGAGGGACTATCTGCGATTGAGGAGAGAAGAAGCCCCTCCCTTCTTCCTAAGGAAAATCAGGACCTGACAGGACGTCCTTCGTCGGCGTCAATGTAGTCGAACATCGTCTGGATCTCGGAGCGCTTTTCGAAACCGCTCTCTTTCTTGCGACGTTCAAGGATATCGACGATGTCATCCTTCCAACCACGGCGGGTCATAAATCCATTCCAAACCTCAATCTGCTCCTCGGTTGGAGCCTTTCCATTCTGAGAGACCCACTCCCAGGCTTGTTCATCCGTCATGGAAGAACCAACCGCAGCGGCGAGGGCATCATAATCAATACCAAGAAGGGAGCAGCAACGGACATCGAATCCCTTGCCAAGATTAGGCACATAATCGGCACCAAGTTGACCATCTGCATGCTTGCGGATCTTGTCGATCATACGAGGAAAATAGACGAGTCCACGGCAAGTTTCGTAGGGGCTAACAGGAAGAGAGTTGCTCATGATTCCTTTGGTTTAGTCGGGCTTTGGAAGCTACTCAAGAGAAACAAACCGGCAGCAATGCAGATGCAGGAATCAGCAACATTGAAGGAAGGCCAGTGGTAGGAGCCGAATTGGAAATCCAAAAAGTCAACCACATGACCGAGACGCAGTCGGTCGGTGACATTTCCAACAATCCCAGCGAGGAGAAGAATCCAGCCGGCCTGCATCACCCCGCCCTGAAAATGCTTTTTCATCACGACAAGCACCGCGAAGGCAACGGTCGCCAGGACAATAAAAAACAGATTACTATCATGAAGCATGCCGAAGGCTGCCCCCGTATTATAGACATGGGTGAGAGAAAAGAATCCGGGAATCATCGGAATGGATTCCTGAAATGGGATGAAGTGGAGAACTAAAATCTTCGTCAACTGATCCAGTAGGGATAGGATCAGGATCACTCCCCAAGGGGCTAAACGCTTCATCAGGAAACAGATGCTGAGGATCCTACCGCATCAACACAACGTCCGCAGAGAGTTGGATGTTCCTCATGCGAACCGACTTCATCACGATGACGCCAGCAGCGCTCACATTTCTCGGCATCACTCTTGCCAATCACAATACCCTTTTCTCCCTTGCTAATGGAGAGATTGCTGAGAATCAGGAACTCCTCGATCTCGGGAATGCCTCCACTCTCCACGACTTTTAGAATCAGCGGATCATCCGTGGTGACGGTGACCGTGGCTTCAAGAGGCTTTCCGATCAATCCATCGCGCTGGGCCTTCTCCAATGCCTGCGCAACGTCCGCACGAAGCGACTGAAGAGCTTCAAAGAGAGCCAGGATCTCCTGATCGGGATTTAATTCCTCGGGGAAGAGTTCCAGATGGACGGATCCTTCGGCACGGAAATGACCCCATGCCTCCTCGGCCGTGAAGGCGAGAATCGGTGCAAGCAGACGCACCAGATCTGCAAAAACCTTGGCCATTACGGCCTGCGTGGCTCGACGGCGGGAGGAGTCCCCAGAATCGCAGTAGAGGCGGTCCTTGGTGACATCGACATAGATGCTGCTCAGTTCTACGGCACAAAACTGGGTGATCGCCTGATAGGCTTTCTGGAAAGCAAGTTCCTCGTAAGCTTTGCGACAGGTATTCACGGTTTCCTGGAGACGAGCAAGGATCCAGCGATCGATTGCTGTCGGCACCGCAGCGGGAGCCGAGGCATCATAGTCGGCGAGATTAGCGAGAAGGATACGTAGGGTATTGCGAATCCTGCGGTAGGAGTCGGTCAAACGCGCGAAGATCTCCTCGGAGAAAGGAACATCGTCGGTGAACTGGACACTGCTTGCCCAGAGACGGACGATATCCGCCCCGTAAGTCTTCACGAAGTGATCAGCCTCTGTCGGTTTCTGGTATCCCCCCTGCCCTTGATTCGATTTCGAGATCTTCTGCCGAGTATCGACATCCACGACAAAACCATGCGTCAGGACGGTTTTGTACGGTGCCTTCTCATTCAGGGCCACCGAGGTCATCAACGAGGACTGGAACCAACCACGGTGCTGATCAGTTGCTTCGAGATAGAGATCGGCGGGAAATTGGAGTTCAGAACGACCCCGCAACACAGCCTCGTGACTCACTCCACTATCGATCCAGACATCAAGAGTATCATTACGGCGAACAGAACCCTCAGGTGCTCCTGTCAGGCGGCACCACTCGGCATCATCAAGAGCAAACCAAGCATTCGATCCCTTCTCAGCCACCACCTCGGAGACCTTCGCAATGACTGAAGGATCCAAGATCGGCTCACCCTCAGGCGTATAGAAGACAGGAAGGGGAACACCCCAGGTCCGCTGACGAGAGATACACCAGTCAGGACGGGACTCAACGGTGCCGCGGATACGATTGCGACCCCAATGAGGGATCCAGTTCGTGGCATCGATTTCGTTCAGCGCGGTCTCGCGCAGGGCATCAATCCGAATGAAGAACTGCTCGACGGCACGGAAGAGAATCGGAGTCTTGGAACGCCAGCAATGGGGATAGCTGTGCTGGTAATCTTGTCGACCAAGAAGAGCACCCTTTTCTGTAAGGATCCGGATGACCTCCTCGTTACCCTCAAAAACATTCTTCCCAATGAGCGAGGGAACACCGCATTCCTCGGTGAACTTACCGTAATCATCCACGGGGGAGAGCAACTCGAGGCCAACCTTGCGGCCCAGTTGGTAATCGTCGTCTCCGTGGCCGGGAGCGATATGAACACATCCGCTTCCAGTTTCGAGCGTCACGAACTCAGCCGTATGAATCGACGAAGTCCGGTCGAGAAAGGGGTGGCGTGCCATGATCCCCTGGAGGGTCGCTCCTTTGCGAGCATTGCCGT
>CAIKYN010000315.1 GCA_903831635.1 uncultured Spartobacteria bacterium | reverse complement strand
GGAGCTCTGTCAGGCGAGACCGCCTAGCTTCGACGACTTGTCGGGGAACACGCATGGTTGGGAAGTATCCAGCCCTATATGATTGAAGTCAATCATTTAATGGTTGGGACGCTTCCCCGATTGCCAGATGGTTATTTCATGCAGGGATAATCCGTATACCCCTGCTCCGTTCCTCCGTAGAAAGAAGCTTCGTCGGGTTTATTGAGCATCGCATTCTTGCGGAAACGTTCTGGAAGATCAGGGTTGGCAATGAAGGGGACTCCGAAGGCGATGGCGTCGGCCCATCCCTCAGCTAGGGCCTGATTGCCGGACTCCAGAGTGAAGCCACCCGCGGAGACGATCTTACCGTTCCAGAAAGACTTCAGTTCCTTGGGGCCCACACCAGCCACTGCTCCGTGGGCGATATCCTGGGCGGTCACCTGCGTGATATGGGCGTATGCGAGGTTCAAGCGGTTCAGCTCTTTCAAGACATGTCCGAAGGTCTCAATCGGATTGCTGTCATGCATGTCATTGAAGACTCCCGCAGGGGAAAAGCGGATGCCAACGCGGTCAGAACCCCAGACGCCGCAGACGGCCTCAGCGACCTCAATGGTGAGACGCGCACGGTTCTGGACCGCTCCACCATAGATGTCGCCACGCTGGTTTGTGCCGTCACGCAGGAACTGATCCAGCAGGTAGCCGTTGGCATTATGGATCTCCACACCGTCGAAGCCGGCCTCCTTGGCGAGCTTTGCCCCATGGATGTACTCCTCGATGATTCCGGGAATCTCTTCTGTCTCCAGAGCACGCGGGGTCACGTATTCCTCCATTGCGGCTCCCGTGAAGACTTGTCCTTTCGGCTTCACTGCAGAGGGTGCGACCGGCTGTGTTCCATCCTCCTGATAGGCGGGATGCGAGATGCGACCGACATGCCAGAGCTGGAGGTACATATGACCTCCTTTGGCGCGAACCGCACTGGTGATCTTTTTCCATCCAGCCACTTGGGCCTCGGTGTGAATGCCGGGAGTGTTGGGATAGCCGTAGCCGCGCGAGGATACGGAAGTAGCCTCCGAGATAATCAGTCCCGCCGAGGCGCGCTGTGCGTAATACTCGGCATTGAGGTCATTGGGCACATGCCCTTCCGAGGCGCGGCATCGGGTAAGCGGCGCCATGAAGATACGATTTGGGAGCTCGAGAGGTCCGAGCTGAAGCGATGAAAAAAGATCCGGTGTGCTCATGGGAAAAGAAGTGCTGAATCAGAACGGCAGTCCGGGGATGCCGAGTCCGGCGGTCAGCTTGCCCATCTCATCTGCAGCTAGCTTCTTGGCATCGTTCGTTGCCTGACGGACAGCGCTCAGAACGAGGTCCTCGAGCAGTTCCACATCGTCGGCATTGACGACTTCAGGTGCAATCTTGATGGAGAGGATATCACCGGCGCCGGAGGCTTTGACGGTCACCTTGCCGCCGCCCGAGGAGGCTTCGATCTCACGTTTTGCAAGATCCTCCTGGATTTGGGCCATCTTCTTCTGCGCGTTCGCGGCTGCGCTCATCATCTTTGCAATGTTCATAATGTCTAGTGGATCAGGTGGTTTTTGTACTAATTGGTGAAGCTAGGATCTCAGCCTTGAAGATCTCGAGAGCCTTTTTGATAAGCGGATCACCCTTAAAGGCTTCCATCTCTTCAGGAGTTAGACCTGGGGAGGGTTCCTCTGTTTTGGGCGGCGCAGCTGGAGTGGCAGTCGACTTGGATGCTGGGGAAGCAGCGGAAGTGGCTGAGGAAGGTTTGGCAACAGGAGGTGCTGCCGGCTCTGGTTCGGGGATTGGCGGCGGTTCCTCGCCAGTAAATTGAGGCACGAAGGAAATACGATCACCAAGCAGTCTGGAGAGTTGCTCCTCGATCTTCTTCACGGCCTGAGGCCAGAAAAGCGTCTGCGTGTGCGACTCGAGTGACGGAGGGAACTCCACCGTGATCGTACTGCCAGAACGGCCAGCAAAACGCCCATCCTCCACCCAGCCGAACTTCAGGGGAGAGTCCCCGGCCAGTTTCATGGAGACGATATGCCATGGATCATCGATGGAAGAAGGGGGTTGCGAGCTGGCAACTGGTTCGTCAGCGGCAGAACCAAAAATTAGCTCGGGTTTTGGAACCTCAGAAGGCGCTGGGGGCTGGGGTGGCTCAAGTTCTGCTTTTGGCTTGGGAGTTGGGGTAGGAGCAGGAACTTCTTCAGTCACGGGAGGTGGCACCTCAGCAGACTCGGGAGGGGAAGCTGGCTTCTCTGAGGTGACCGGAACTATGGGTTTCGCCGTTGGAGTGGGTCGAGTCGGTCGTGCTGCTACAGGTGCCTTGGGGGCGCTAGATATTTGACGCTCTGGAAGGGGAGCGCCGCTGCGTAGTGCGCTGAGGGTATCCAGCACCTCGGACAGACTCGCCTCCTCAAGCAGATGAACAGCCTTGATCAAGGCGACATCAAGCTGGAGCTTCTTGTCAGTAGCCCAGCGAAGGCGGCCTTCGGCTTCGCCGAAATGATCGAGCAGAACGAGGAGTTTATCCTGTGCGATCGACTCTCCCAATTGGGACTCATCCGTCGCGCTCGCCGGGGGGTGAACCTTG
>CAIKYN010000314.1 GCA_903831635.1 uncultured Spartobacteria bacterium | reverse complement strand
TCCTGTTCTGCGGCAGGTACTGGTCGTGGATCTGACGCATGAAGTGATAGATGCTCCAGAATCGACCGAGTCCATAGAGACTAAAGTGGGTGCGGTCGCAGTACTGGTGCCCTCCCGGAATAGTCCTCGTGAGGTAATTCATGTAGAGGGCATCCCTGTTCCAGGCGGATCGGGTAATCATGTTTCCGGTATCCTCGCCGTAGTAGGTGAGAGGACGATCCTTCGTCACCTGGGCATATTCCTCATCCCAGGTTGTCGGCATCAGATCGCTGGCAAAGATGGCGCAGCAGAGCGCATCCATCGTAGCGAAGGGATGATGGGTATTGAGGCTCTTTGATCCGACCCCGGCATAATCCCCATCAATCTGGTTGCGGTAGATGAAGTCGCCCGCCACATCCTTAGGGAATAGAGTGTGATACATGAGGACGTCGGCGTTGCGAGCCACCTTGCCGCCGGAGCCAGCCAAGGAGTCACAGAAGGTGAACCCGCCACCCCATGGTGTCAGCGAGGCCACAAAGTAGTTCACGAAGGCCGAACGGACGGAGGTGCTGCCGATGATATTCACGCCGCGCTTTGCCATGATCACCAGATGCTCGAAGAAGATGAAATCCTTGCCCCATCCCTCGAAGGCCTCTCCCGATGCAAACATGGAATGAATGAAATTGAGTTGGGCGTTCATGGCCTGCTTCTGCATTGCCAGGTCGAAACCGGGCTCTCCCTCAATGGCGCAGATCGGGAAGAGGGCGCGGCAGGACCAGCTGATCCAGTTGCTCGGGCCGCAATGGAGGGCGCGGAGCGACTCGCCGCCCTGATTCTTCATTCCGGCTGTGTCATGGACGAGGAACTTGCGCACGGTATCGCGCTGCTCCGGGGTCATGAAGTTATAGGCGAAGTCATACTGAAGACCCACCTCTCCCTCGAAGGAGGGACCCTGCCCAACAACGCGCCAATCGTTTGAAGAGTCGGATGGAGGTTGTGGAAGCTTCCCGTTTTTTGGCGGATTCTTGAGTGCGTTCTGATAGTTCGCCAACGCCTTGTCGTAACGGGCCCTCTCGTTGGCAATGTTCGCGGAGAGCTGCACATCAGCAATCTTGGAGAGGGTGGTGATCGCGGCCGCCACGTTCTTCCCACCTGCTTGATCGTTGTCGATCAGGCAGCGAAAAGCCTCGTACATCATGATGAATCCGATGCTGCGATCCATCGGGAGCGGTTTTTCCCCTTTAGGGTCTGACTTCGGATCTGGCGTAGGGAAGCTCTCATTCGGATACTTCGCCTTGAGTTGGTTGTAGGGGAGTGTGCATTGGTCGATGAATCTCTGATCTCCCGCGACCAAGGCTGCGTACTCCTTTCCGAATTTCGCATTCGGCCCCGTGAACATCTCGGTCAGGTGATTCCAGATGGCTGCTTTGACAGACAGCCCGGCCTTGGTGTTCTGCAGGCGATCTTTGATCAGCAGGACATCCTCGGGGTTAAAGATGACACGGGGGTGAATGCTGGGGGCCGGTGGTGCCTTGATGTAGCTCTTGTCCATGCCGGTCTCATCGAGGGGCATGTGCAGAGGAACGCTGAAGTATTTTTTGATCTCCTCCTCGGTGTAGCCGAAGTTGTTACGACGCTTGATCAACTCAACATCGACGGGAAGATCATAGGAGGTCATTTGCTGTCCGAGGTACGAACTGACCGAAGGAAGAAGTGTGCCCGATGGAGTCCTGAGTCCCGGGTAGACATCAGCAGGAAGGGAATCGGCATGAAGAGTTGCCATGGCTGATGTGATCAGCGCGCTCAGTGCCAGGACAGGGAGGAGGATTCTGGGTTTCATGGGTTTGTTTTGGGGTGAGTTATTTCAGACTGATTTTGTAAACAACGGCATGGGCGCAGGGCCATTAGGAGGACGGTTGAATGACAAGGTCTGCAGTATCTGCTTTCCAAGAAACCTTTTCGGGAGATCCTAGAAGATTCACCGTCTGGATTTTATCTGCAATCGATCCAAGTGAAGTAATGGTTAGCGGTCCCTGAGGAATGCCGCATGCGATTGCATAGAGGGTTTTTCCATCCTTCGACTGAGTGAAGCGGATATCCTGCCAGGTCATTGGATGCATCAGCTCATTCATCCCCTTCGGATCGAGTTGGGTCGGCCCCTCCCCGAACGTTGTCCAAGGCCGGGTGTTGAAGATTGACTCCCCATTGATCGGCATCCATTTGGTGAGTTCCTCCAGCACCTGCTCACATTCGGGATAGAGGCTTCCGTCGCCGCGTTGGGGGAAGTTCATGAGCAGATTACCGTTTTTGCTCACCACGTCGGCGAGTGTGTGAATGACAGTAGGCGCGTCCTTGATGTTCGAGTGCCAGTCGCTGTGTGGATTGTGGTTCATGTAGAACCAGCCGGAGATTGAACTGACATCGAGCCAAGGCTTCTCTTGTAGGGTAGGGGACATTCCGCGCTCACGATAAGGTAGGAGGCTTCCGGTGGTAACGACTCCCTCCTCAATGCCGTGATGCTCCTTGGCATTGAGATTCAGGTAATTGGCGATGACATTCATACCGAGTTGCCCATGGGGAATGCGCCGTCCAGAAAAAGGAAGTCGGGTGTATACTTTTCCACCAGCTCAAGGTGGCGCTTCTCCCACCCGTCGAGCCATTCCTGACTTGGCTTAGCTTTTTCATTGGTTGGTGAGTTGTAGAGGCTCGCAATGGAGAGATCCTTGCCCTGATAGGGAACGCCGGCCAGAGGTCCGTTGGTGTCGGAGAGCTGGGCTCCATACATGTAGTTCCAGCCACGGTTGTCGGCATGGGAAGAGACGCCGAAACGTAGTCCTGCCTTCAGCGTAGCATCACGCCAAAGGCCGACGATGTCCTTGTGGGGGCCATGTTTCACGGAATTCCACTCGTGGTAGGTGGAGTCGAAGCAGTCGACGTTATCGTGGTGCGTTGCGAGGGCGACGATGTACTTGGCACCGGCGGCCTTGTACTTTGCTGCCAAGGCATCCGGATCAAATTTCTCAGCTTTCCACGACTCGATCACATCTTTATACCCGAATTTTGATGGATGGCCGTAATGCTCGACGTGCCATTTGTATTCCTCGCTCCCCTGATGCCAGAGGTCATGGGCGTAGTTGTTAAAGAGCCCTGGAACTGAGTCGGGACCCCAGTGCGACCAGATGCCGAATTTACAGTCCTTGAACCACTCGGGGCATT
>CAIKYN010000313.1 GCA_903831635.1 uncultured Spartobacteria bacterium | reverse complement strand
GCAGTGGATCGAGATCAAAGGGATCCGCCACCACAACATCGATAAACTTGATGTGAAGTTCCCGCTGGGAGTCTTCTGCTGTGTCTCGGGTGTCTCCGGCTCGGGAAAAAGCTCGCTGGTCCGCGATGTCCTCTACCGCAATCTCACCTCGGCAGCCGCCGAAGAGGGCGAGGCTGCCGGGCGCTGCCGTTCGATCAAGGGGGGCGATGAGCTTTCCGACGTGGTGATGGTTGATCAGTCACCCTTGTCCCGTACCCCACGCTCCACCCCGGCCGTCTATCTCGGGGTCTTCGATTCGATCCGTGAACTCTTCGGCATGGAGGATGAGGCGATCGAGGCGGGGATGAGCCCCTCCGCATTCTCCTTCAACTCGGGACAAGGACGCTGTGACCGGTGCTCGGGCCTGGGATTCGAGAAAGTCGAAATGCAGTTCCTGAGCGATCTCTTCCTCCGCTGCCCGGAGTGTGAGGGAAAGCGCTATCAGGAGCGCGTGCTGGCGATCCGTCACCGCGGCAAGTCGATCCACGACGTACTGGAGATGACAGCTAGGGAGGCGATCGCCTTCTTCAAGGGTGGATCCAAATCCGAGGCCATCTGTGCACCGCTGCAACTCCTCGCCGACGTCGGCCTCGACTACCTGAAGCTCGGACAACCCCTCAATGTCCTGAGTGGGGGCGAATCCCAGCGCCTGAAGCTTGCCGCGCGCCTTGCGGGTCATGAACCCGGTGGGGCTCTTCTCATTTTTGACGAGCCGACCACCGGCCTGCATATCGACGACATCGCGATCCTGCTGAAAGCCTTCGAGCGCCTTGTCTCGGAAGGAAACAGCATCATTGTCATCGAGCATAATCTGGATGTCATCAAGACCGCCGACTGGGTCATCGATATCGGTCCGGAGGCCGGCGACGAGGGTGGCAAGCTCGTGGTTAGCGGAACGCCCGAGGAGGTGGCATCCACCGAGGAATCCCATACCGGTCGCTATCTGCGCGAAGTCCTAGCCGGCAGACCTCCTCTCCGTCTTGAGAAGGGACTGGTTCGGCAACAGGAACCGCTTTCAAAGTCGATCCAGATCCACGGAGCGCGCGAGCACAACCTCAAGAACGTCTCCATCGAGATCCCCCGCGATGAGATGATCGTCGTGACGGGGCTCAGTGGCAGCGGCAAGTCGACGCTCGCATTCGACATCCTCTTCGCCGAAGGGCAGCGCCGATTCCTCGACAGCATGTCGCCGTACGCCCGTCAGTTTGTCGAGCAACTCGAGAAACCCGATGTCGACCGGATCGAGGGACTGCCACCGAGTGTGGCGATCGAACAGCGAATCACCCGAGGTGGAGGCAAGTCGACTGTCGCCACGGTCACGGAGATCCACCAGTTCCTCCGACTTCTCTACTCCAAGCTGGGAACGCAACATTGCCCCGACTGCAATGTCGCGGTTCAGAAGAGCTCACTCACTGCCGTGGCCACGGAGCTTGAGACCATGGCGATGGATTCCTCCGTCCAGCTCTTTGCCAACCTGATCCGTGGACGCAAGGGATACCACACCGAGGTGGCACGCTGGGCGGGTGACCATGGATATTCCATGCTTCTCGTGGATGGAGAACTCGTCGCGGTGGATGAGTTCGAAGCGCTGGAGCGCTTCAAGGAGCACACCATCGATGTCCTGATCGGCACCATTGAGAAAGGCTCCAAGAAAGGGATCCTCGATCTGGCCAAACAGGCTCTGGAGATCGGTAAAGGCACTGCCAAGGCGCGCCCTGCTCCTTCTGTTCCTCAGGCTGAAAAATCATCCAAAGAGAAAAACGCCAAAGCCACCAAGACTGCCAAGGCAGCCAAACCGAAGGTGAGCAAGAAAATCGCTAAAGCCTCTTCCGAGGAATTCCGGATCCTTAGCTCCGAGATGAACTGCCCGGATTGCGGACGCTCCTTCGAGGAACTCGATCCCAGACTCTTCTCCTTCAACTCGCCTCATGGATGGTGCGAGCATTGCCGCGGATTTGGTGAGGTCTGGAGCGAGATCCCCAAGGCCCAGGACTTTGATTCCCAACTGGAGGCCGATCTCGCGGCCGAGAAGTCGTTTGAAAACCGCGAGGAGGGCGAGACCCGTCCCTGCCCGGTGTGCAGCGGAGACCGCCTCAATCCCGTGGCCTGTGCCGTAAGGATCCAAGGCGAGAGCATCGCCAGTTTCTCCGCCCGATCTGCCAACGACGCCCTCACCCTCTCCAAGGATTGGAACTTCAAGGGACGCGAGGAAATCGTGGCGCGCGACATCCTGCCCGAGATTCGTCAACGACTGGAGTTCCTCGGACGTGTCGGCCTCGACTACCTGCAGCTCCACCGCTCTGCCAAGACCCTCAGCGGAGGAGAATCGCAGCGCATCCGTCTCGCAGCTCAGCTTGGATCGAATCTGCGGGGCGTTCTCTACGTTCTCGATGAACCGACCATCGGTCTCCACCCACGCGATAACACGCGACTCCTCGACGCCCTGGGTGAACTCGCTTCACAGGGGAATTCATTGATCATCGTCGAGCACGACGAGGAGACGATGCGTCGCGCTGACCGGATCATCGATCTCGGGCCGAAAGCCGGCAGCCACGGAGGGGAAATCGTTGCCTTCGGCACCATGGACGAGGTGATGGCGAGCGAACGCTCGGTCACTGGCAAATTCCTCCGTGAGCCCCCCGTTCACCCGTTGCGCGGGTCTCGTCGCCCGATGAAGGATGTCACTGCATGGCTAGAGCTCAAGGGTGCCAAGCGCCACAACCTCGATAGCGTCGACGTGAACTTCCCCCTTCAACGCCTGACGGCCATCAGCGGCATCAGTGGATCCGGCAAGAGCACCCTCCTTCGCGGCGTTCTCCTGCCAGCCGTGGAGGAATCATTGGTCCGTACGGGCCGACGCAAGAAGAACGGCCCGCAGTATTGGAAATCGATCGATGGCGTCCAACACCTCTCGCAGGTGATCGAGGTCGATCAGTCGCCTATCGGCAAGACCTCCCGCTCAACCCCAGCGACCTACCTCAAGATCTTCGACGCCATCCGCACTCTTTACGCCGGATTACCCGATGCCCGCATGCGCGGCTATACGGGAAGCCGTTTCTCTTTCAATAATCAGGGAGGGCGCTGTGACACCTGTGAGGGACAGGGAGTCATCAAACTGGAGATGAACTTCCTCCCGACTTCCTACATGCCCTGCGAGGATTGCGGTGGTACCCGCTTTAATCGCCAGACCCTTGAGGTGAAGTACGATGGCAAGTCCATCGGCGACGTGCTCTCCATGACCGTCGAACAGGCCGCGGAATTCTTTTCAGCCCATCCCAAGATCCGCAAACCGCTGCAACTTCTGGTTGAGACGGGACTCGGCTACCTCAAGCTCGGTCAGCCAAGCCCCACACTCAGCGGTGGCGAGGCTCAGCGCATCAAGCTTGTGACACAGCTTGCTCGCGGGGGTAGCGCCACCGATCGCCCACGTATGGCAAAACGTGGAGGCACACTCTACATCCTGGAAGAGCCGACGATTGGACTCCACGCTGCCGATGTGGAACTCCTCCAGACAGTCCTCCACCGACTTGTTGATGAGGGGCATACCGTGATCGTCGTGGAGCATCATCTCGATCTCGTCGCCGAAGCCGACTACATCATCGATGTCGGTCCTGAGGCGGGCCAGCGTGGCGGGCAGATCGTCGCGATAGGAACGCCGGAGGAAGTGGCCAAGAGCAAGACCAGCAGGACTGC
>CAIKYN010000312.1 GCA_903831635.1 uncultured Spartobacteria bacterium | reverse complement strand
TCAATTTTGCGATAGGTAGGCATACTGATTCCCACCAGATCAGCAACATATTGCTGGGGGAGATTCTGCCTCAAGCGATGGAGCTTGAGTCTTCTGCCTAGCTCTTTCATTGCCTCCCGTTCTCCAAGGATGGAAATCATAGTTTCTTTTGATTGTCTATATTGGGGCATATTGCAAACTATATTTTCTTTTACTAGAATTAGGTAAGCTACAGAAGATAGCGCCGAAAGTGCCGAGATGCATTTTACAGATCCCTTACAGATAGTTATATCTGAGTAGGTTTTGTAATAGTGACATCCAACCTTCATGACATTCTCAAGGAAAGCCCGATCCAACGGACACGGGATCTGGAATCAATGGGTTTCTCACGCACCCAGCTTCGCCTCCACGTAGCCAATGGGGTTCTGCAAAACCCTTCACGAGGGTTGTACATCGCCTGCAATACCGAGGTGAGCGAAAACCGATCTCTCGCAGAAGTCAGCAAGAGAACCCCCAACGGAGTGATCTGCCTGCTCTCTGCCCTGAGATTCCACAAGCTCACAACTCAATCTCCCCATGAGGTCTGGGTAGCTTTGGAGCGTTCAGCTTGGAAACCCAAGATCAACCATATCGCCCTAAGGATCGTGAGGTTTTCCGGTTCAGCCTTTACCGATGGGCAAGAGGAGCACGTCATTGATGGAGTCCTCGCCAAGATCACCTCCCCGGCTAAGACCATTGCCGACTGCTTTAAGTACAGGAACAAGATTGGCCTCGATGTCGCGCTGGAGGCCCTGCGTGAAGTTCGTCGAAAACGCCTCTGCACAATGGAAGACCTGACACACTTCGCCCACATCTGCCGTGTTGCCAATGTCATGAAGCCCTACCTAGAGAGCCTAGTGGCACCCTAGGTAGGAATGAGAGAGTTCAGAGGGAAAGTTCCGAACTTCTCAAACAAACCAATAATCTCCACGAGCGCTATATCTACCTCCGTGAATGAAATGCCCCTGAGTGTCGGATCCTTCTCATAGGCATCTTTCGTTACAATCCAGTCTTCCTGGAATGTCTCCAGACCACTGCAATCCACATAGCGGCTTTTGCAGGCCAAAACAAACTCCTCTGCCGCCTTCTTCCAAAAGGCTTCACCACTAATAGGACACCGCCTCAGAATCCGTGCCTCGTCATGGAGATCCTTCACCCTCACGGCCCTTACAGGGCTGTTGATCTTGTTTCGATAAGCTGGCAGCGACGTCAAAAAAGCCCGGAGCTTTTCTCCTGTAATCCGCTCCAAGGTGTAGCCCCTCATGCGATGCCCATCTATGGGAAGAGAAATCACTGCCCCTTCCCCAAGTGATTCCGGAGAGGCAATATCTATCTCGATGCCTGGGAGCCCCCTCACCCCAGCGTTTTTTTCATCGGCAACTCGGATCGTTGCCCTCAACCCATCCCATCCAAGTGGATGAGGAACGATATTGGGATCCTTTTGGACATTGATATTTTCTAGGCGGAAGCGCACTGGGTTCTGATTCTCAAAATGGTTCCGAACGGCCCTGGCGAGATGCTCCTCTGCCCAACTTCTTCGTGTTTCCAAATCGGGATGCCCCACTGCGAATTCCGCCGTGAAATTGGAATCCACATCCAGAGACTGCCGATCATCCCCAAGGTGCATGTTGAGAACGCGGGCCCCCTTGAAGATCAATGCATCTCTAAGTACGTCATCCGCAACCATTGCCGATAAAACTTCACTAACCACCATGTTCTCCCAGCGATCTCTCTGAATCTCGTTCATGACTAAGGAATCATCACGTTCCAAGACTCATTGAGTCGAGGATAGTCCATACCATTCAGCAGTGCGATTGCCTCCGATGGGCCATTCACCTCACGTCCCACATTCTCCAATCGCTTCTCCAACTTTGTTGAGCAGAGTTTAATCCCAAGAACCTCCAACATGGCCCCAACACGTCGATCAAAAGTGGGTTTTCCTATCTGCACCAGATAGTCCGCCATTCTATCTGGATTCCAGAGATCCATTCCTCTCTCCCACGCCTCAAAGACAACACTCTGACCACCGCACTGAGTTGGATAGATCAGAGAATCAAGCAGTGTCTGCTCGAGCGTAGTCATTCGAAGTTTAGTCCGCTTCCCTGACATCCTCTCCTGCACTCCGGGCACCAGCCCCCTATAGCGTCGAGTCTGATAGCACATCGCTCCCTCAAACCGAAAAAGCTCCGTTCCCATGGGGTTTCTTAACCGGCTCCCCTCCACTACTTGAGTTTTGGAGGGCTCTTTCCACTCAGGAGGTACTGATGCCTGATCTATTTTGGCCACATGAAAAAAGGGTGGAACCTGAGTGGTTAGCTCCAAGTAACTCAAGACGCCGAAATAGCAGAGAACCCCATTAGGCGAAAAACCCTGAAGCACCTCCAAAGGATCAATCATCATCTCCCCCTCCTTGGCCTCCATCTCCAAAAAGTACATCGCTGAAGCAGGCTCCTTTTCTGACTCAATGGGAATGGGCTTCAGCCAGCCCATCTCAATCAATCCTTGGATCACCTCTCCCGCACCATAAAACGTACTGGGAACAAGTTGATCTGGGTCGCTCTTGATCACTTGCATGATCAGATGCTCCAAATTCGTACGCGTCCAACACCGCACCGTAGGAAAGTCGTCTGTTGGCTCAAGCACCTGATCCCGAAGCAACCGCAGGAAACGCTCCCAGCGCTCTAAGGGCACAATCCGAAACCGCTTTGGGGATAGTGAGGTCATGATACCAGTTGCTCAGTCCTTAAGGACTGAGCAACTGGTATCATGGTATGAACCCTTTGTCAAGAGTTAAAAATTAAACATTGGAGAACTAATCCATTTACAGGGAGTCCTATCGAGTTGTCCGTTACGGCCAACTCGATAGGACTCCCTACGAACCACCTTGTCAAGCCTCAATGAGAAAGGGCTTTTCCTAAAGTATTCCATTTACCGATAAAGCCCCTGCCCTTTCAGGCAGGGGCTTCGTCGAAACTAACCAACTTCAGCTGAGCTTGATCCCCGTATTGCGGATGAAGTTCTTTGCCTGGGTAACGACAGCCTGCTCTTGTCGCTCCGGTCTCATGACGGGACTGATCATTGACTGAATGCTCTTGAGAAGCTCCTTCTGCTCCGGCTTCTCCAACCACGCCTTTACCTTCGTGGTGTATCCCTGCTTCTGCTGCTGATCCTGCATCTTCCGGAGCAGGAACTTTCGCTCCAGCTGCTCACGGGGAAGCTGCTTTACGAAGTCCACCAGTCCGGGTTCGGACTTCATGAAGGCCTCAAGCCGGACGTTGATCTCTGGGTTGATTCTGAACTGCTTTGCCAGTTCCTCGTTCTTTTTGGGTGATGTGATGGCCATTGATATCTCAGTTGTGGCGCACGGCGTTTAGGTTCCCGTAGCCGTGCAGGGTTGACGGGTTCTCAGGCCTTTTGTCCCGAGGCTTCCCCACTCGGGGCTACCTTGATTTGCTGGACGACCGACTTGAGGAAACGCTGGGCGATTCTCCGGGGGTTCTGTTTCCGGATTTCGTCGTGAAGATGGTGCTGGAGGAGTTGGCTGACCGTGACCTTTGCCCCCGCCCGCTCCGATACGGAGACTGCCTCTTGAAATACTGCGAAACTCTCGGGATCCAGATTAACGGCGACAGTTGTAGGTTTGTTCATGGAGTTATGCTGTTGAGGAAAGAGGTATCCATCAGAACCAAGCGTCGTCGCCCCTCCAGCGAATCGAGTTCCCCATTGAGTTCATCGTTGAGCTTCATCTCGGCAATGAGATCTCCCTGCGGATCCTCCGCCTCAGAAAACCCAACAGGCTTTTCTTCCGAAGGGTCCTGCTTCTTGGGAGTAGGAGACGCT
>CAIKYN010000311.1 GCA_903831635.1 uncultured Spartobacteria bacterium | reverse complement strand
GACCATTCCTTTGATCCTGCTGGCGATCCCCGCAGTCATTGCCGGGTATCCTTTCTTCGAGCACACGTTCTTCCATGAGATCGGTTCGCTAACGGAACCTGAAGTCCCTGGCTTTGTGCCTCAGGTTTTCCTAGGCGTCTTCCTTGCCGGTCTGGCACTTGCATTCCTCCTCTACCGCAACGTGGAGAAGGATCCGATCCGGATTCCCTTCCTGGAGAACCGCTTCTACATCGATGATCTCTATTTCTGGATCGTTCGTGTCATTCAGGGCGGCTTCGCCAAGCTTTGCTCGTTTGTCGATCGCTGGTTCATCGATGGCGTCCTCGTTCGGGGAAGTGCAACGCTTGTCTGGACGGTTGGTTTTGCCCTTCGCTTCCTGCAGTTGGGTAACATTCAGGCTTACGCCCTCTTCTTTGGTGTCGGCGTGGTCGGCTTGATCTACCTCCTCCTTCACGTCCGATAGAACTCACCAGCGATCACCACCACTTTCTGACATGAGCCTTCTTCTCATTCTTCTGATTCTCCTGCCGCTGGCCGCTTCCGTGCTGATCATGCTGGGTGCTAATCCCCGGGTCATGGCCCTCGGCGCATCCATCCTGAATCTCCTGATCTCCGTGGTGCTTTTTGCACGCTACGATCTCACCGCTGGAGGATGGCAGTTCCTCTCCGAGTGGAAGATCCTTCCCCAACTCGGGATCAACATGACCCTCGGGGCAGATGGTCTGACACTGACCATGCTGCTGCTCGCCACACTGGTGACCCTTTCCGCAATTTGGATCGCCCCTAAGATCGAGAAACGCGAGGGAGTCTACTATGTCTGCCTGCTCTTCATCTCGGCTGGTGTGATTGGTGCCTTCGCCTCCCTCGATGTCCTTTTCCTCTACTCCTTCCACGAACTTGCTCTGATCCCCACATTCATCATGATCGGTGTCTGGGGTTCGGGAGACCGTCAGGCTGCTGCATGGAAGGCCACAATCTACCTCGGACTTGGAAGCTTTGTGCTTCTGATCGGTCTGCTGGGTCTCTATCTGAGCATTCCCGCCGCTTCACGCACTCTGGATCTTCGTCAGCTTGACCAGATGGCCATCGCTGGAACCTTCCATCCTTCCTCCTTGATCTACCTGATCCTGCTCGTCGGATTTGGCTCGCTGGTCTCCCTCTTCCCATTCCATTCCTGGGCGCCTCCCGCCTATGCCTGCGCACCGGCTCCCACGGCAATGATGCATGCCGGCGTTCTGAAGAAATTCGGTCTCTATGGATTGATCCGTATTGCGCTCCCTCTCTTCCCTGATGCCATGCACCAGTTCAATGGACTGCTGCTTCTACTAGTCATTGGCAACATCCTCTACATCGGCTATGTCACGGTCGCACAGAAGCGCCTCGACTGGACCATCGGATACTCAAGTGTCATGCATATGGGGTATATCTTCCTTGGACTTGCCTCGCTGAACGTCATCGGTGTGAACGGCGCCATGATCCTTATGTTTGCCCATGGACTTTCCGTGGCTGCAGCCTTCGCTCTCTGCGGTGAAATTCTTCGTCGTACCGGAACGCTCGACTACTCCGAGCT
>CAIKYN010000310.1 GCA_903831635.1 uncultured Spartobacteria bacterium | reverse complement strand
GGGCCGCGGAGGACACAAACTCGAGGGGGCGCTCACGGGTTTCGGAATCGATCCCACAGGCCTCTCCTGCCTCGACCTAGGATCATCCACAGGAGGTTTCACAGACTGCCTTCTTCAGCACTGGGCGGCTCATGTCACAGCTGTCGATGTCGGCAGGGGGCAACTGGCATGGTCCCTCAGACAAGACCCGCGTGTCGAGGTCCGCGAAGGCATCAACGCGCGCTACCTGACGGCATCGGATTTTGACCGATGCTTCGACCTGATCGTCGGTGATCTGAGCTTTATTTCATTGACGAAGATCCTACCCGCCGCGTTTCAGTTGCTGAACCCAGAGGGTCTCATGATCGTCCTTATCAAGCCACAATTCGAGCTTGCCCGCGCCGATATTGGCAAGGGAGGCATCGTGCGCGATACAGCAGCGCGCCTGAGAGCGGTGGAATCGATTAGAAACTGGGTAATCTCTGCAGGTCATCGCTTCGATCAGTTCATCGAATCGCCACTCCCCGGCACCTCGGGCAATATTGAGTTTCTGGCCCTTCTCCGACGTGGGGATTCCACTGCTCCCCTTCCCGATCTGGGCGCTGAACCGGCTCCCATCCCCTCATCAGCATCATGATCATTGGACTGATTGCCCATGCAGGAAAGGATGGCTCCGCAAGTCTGGTGGAATCGGTCACGAAAGAACTCGATCGCCGTGGTGCTCCTTATCTCCTGGAAAAAGCCACGGCCCTCCTGATCGGAAAGCAATCCGATCTTGATGAAGCCCAGCTTTCCGAACGATGCGGACTTCTCCTTGTTATGGGAGGTGATGGAACCATCCTGCGGGCCCTCCACCGCTCCGGCGGCCACATTCGCCCGATTTTTGGAATTAACATCGGCTCACTCGGCTTTCTGACCTGCCTCGGTTCCAGCGAATACCTCAAGGCCATCGACTGCGTCCTCTCGGGCAACTACAAGCTGAGTCCCAGAAGCCTGCTGGATGTCACCGTCGAGGGCCCCGTCGGCACCATTCCCCTGGAGCAAGCGTTGAACGATGTCACCATCAGCCGTGGAGAGCGTTCCCAGCTTGTCAAACTGCAAGCCTCCGTGGATGGTGCGCCATTAACCGAATACCATGCCGACGGGCTCATCGTGGCGACTCCAACCGGATCCACTGCTTATTCACTTGCGGCGGGCGGCCCCATCCTTATGCCGGAGAGCGGAGCCCTCGTCATCACACCCATCTGCCCGCACGTGCTGAGTAACCGCTCCCTGGTGATCTCTGATAAAAGCACTGTCGTGATTCGCTCCTCGGGAAATCAGGAAGTCTTTGTGACCATTGATGGTCGCCCCCCCAATGCGCTGAAACCCTCCGAACAGGTTGTCCTAAAACTCTCCCCACTCACGTTGCCACTAGCCATGATGCCGGACAGTACCTTCCCCGAAATCCTGAGACAAAAACTCAAATGGAGCGGGAGCAATATTTAGCGAAAACTCTCCTCATTGTATGAGCACTCTTTGTGACTCCTTGCTTCCCAAGGATTTAAAGCTTCGCCTCAAGGCCACGGATCATCACGACGCACTGGAAGAAATTCTCTCTCCTCTCAGAAGTGATGTTCGTGTCCGGGATTGGGAGGAACTCCGTGAAACCCTCCTCGCCAATTCCCCTAAGGAGCCCTTCCGAGAGGTTGCGGGAACCATGTTTCTCCATCATTGCAGGAGTGAAAGTGTCAATGAACTGGTGCTGGCGACAGGAAGAAGTTCTGCCGGGATCGTTATGCCCGGACGCAAAGAGAGGATTCACCTCGTTATCGTCGCGGCCATTCCCGAGGCGTTGAATAATGAATATCTGAGAATCTTGGGAGCCATTTCCCGGATCTGCAGCGATCCAGCAACCATGAAGGAGTTGCTCAACTGCGAGAATAGCGCCGAATTCTTGTCCATTCTGGAGAAAGGATGCAGATCATAACACCTCCCATAAGCCTTTATGATGAGAGCCCCTCTCCCTTGATGGAGGTGCGTGATCTCAAGGTTCATTTCCCGATTTATTCGGGCATCCTTCAGCGCAAGACAAATGTCTTTAAGGCAGTTGATGGCGTGAGTTTTTCGATATCACCAGGCAAGACTGTCGGTCTTCTTGGAGAGAGTGGGAGTGGAAAAACCACCATCGGCAGGGCATTGGTGAAGCTCATTGCCGCAACCTCAGGAGAAGCGCTTTGGAAGGGAAAGGATATCCTGCCGATGAGCGAACGAGAGTTCCGACCCTTGCGTCGAAGGATCCAGTATATTTTTCAGGATCCATTTGGATCTCTGAATCCTAGAATTAACATAGCTCGAATTATCGGCGAGGCATTGGAGATTCACTTCAACAAGATGAATGCTGGAGAACGAGAGGATCGGGTTGCTGCCCTTCTCAGACGCGTAGGCCTGCAACCCGAGATGGGGAGACGATATCCGCATGAATTCAGTGGAGGCCAACGTCAGCGGATCGGCATCGCCCGCGCTCTGGCAGTCGAGCCGGAGTTCCTGATCTGCGACGAACCGGTGAGCGCGCTGGATGTCAGCGTCCAGGCTCAGATCGTGAATCTCCTTCAGGATATCCAGGAGGAACTGGGACTAGCCATGCTCTTCATCGCTCACGATCTCGCGGTGGTAGAACATATCAGCGACTCTGTTCTCGTCCTCCACAGGGGGAAGATCGTCGAATCGGGACCAGCACGCGAAGTGCTGGAAGACCCGCAAGATCCCTACACTCGCGAACTGCTGGCCGCAGTTCCCAGAATCTAAACCAGGAAGATCCCATGAATACCCTGATGCTTGTGCGGAAGTTTCGAGCACTCAATAAACCGCTCCTGTTGGTGATGCTGGCGCTCTGTGTCTTTGGCATCTATGCGATCTACAGCGCGACATGGATGAGAGATACCCCCTTCTGGATCAGCCAGATCAAGTGGATGCTCATCTGCATCCCCGTCTTTTTCATTATCGCCTTCAATGATTACCAATGGGTCCGACTCGGGGCGATTCCCCTCTATGTCCTGAGTGTCATCCTGCTCATCCTTGTTTTTTTCATCGGCGTGAAGGTTTTCGGGGCCAGAAGTTGGTTGAACCTTGGGTTTGGAAACTTCCAGCCGTCACAGATGGCGATTTTTGGAGGGGTTCTTCTTTTTGGCCTCTTCCTGAGTGAAAGCGAGGGGATGCATCCTGCTCTCCGCATTCTTAGTTGCCTAATGATCACGGCAGTTCCCTGCGTGCTCATTCTGATCCAGCCCTATCTTGGCGGCACCCTTGTCTGGTTGCCTGTGCTCTTTGCCATGCTGTTTGTCGCAGGCGTCCAGGTTCGTTACCTCGTGACGCTTCTTCTCATGGGAGTAGCCTTGATTCCTCTTGTCGTGAACTTTGGACTCAAGCCGTATCAGAAAGATCGAATCCTGATCTTTCTGGATCCCTCACTTGATCCCCAGGGCGCCGGCTGGACTATCAACCAGTCGCTCAATGCGATCGGGAGTGCAGGTTTCTGGGGTAAGGGATTCAAGGCTCATAATACACTGAACGAGCTTGGTTATCTCCCGAGCACCATCGTTCACACCGACTTCATCTACTCCGTCTTTGGTGAGCAGCATGGATTTCTTGGAGCCATCCTCCTCATCTCTGCTTTCGGACTTCTCCTGCTCTGCGGACTCTATGTGGCTTCTCAGGCACAGGATTTGTTAGGTCGCCTTCTCTCTGTGGGAATCGTGATGCTTCTCTTTACTCATGTTTTCATGAATATCGGAATGACGGTCGCCGTGACCCCGATCACCGGACTGCCGCTGCCAATGGTCAGCTACGGAGGCTCCTTTCTGCTCATCACAATGGCCTGCATGGGACTTCTCCAGAGCATCTGGATTCACCGCAAGCTGGTATATTGATTGGGAATAGGCATTAGGGGACCTACTGCCAAGTGATCCCTTACCTAGGAATGCTTCACCCTTTTTCATTTTTCATTTTTCATTCATTATTTTCCTCCCATGCGCATTCTTTCTGGTATCCAGCCCACAGGGCTTCCCCATCTCGGCAACTACTTCGGGATGATGAAGGCGGCCATCGAACTCCAGGAGAAGGGAGAGGCCCTCTATTTCATCGCGGACCTTCATGCGCTCACCACAGTCAGGGATCCCGAAGCCCTGCGTCGAAACTCCCGGGAAGTCGCCATTGACTTTCTCGCCTGTGGTCTTGATCCAGCAAAAGCCTGCCTCTTCCGCCAGAGCGATATTGCCTGCATTCCCGAACTTGCCTGGATCCTCTCCACAGTGACTCCGATGGGATTGCTCGAGCGTTGCCACTCCTACAAGGACAAGCTCGCCAAGGGCCTTCATGCCTCACTCGGACTCTTTTCCTACCCTGTTCTTATGGCCGCTGACATCCTTGCCTACGACAGCGATGTGGTTCCCGTGGGTAAGGACCAGAAACAACATCTCGAAGTCACCCGCGATATTGCCGTGAAGATCAACGAACTCTACGGAGAGATCTTCAAGCTTCCCGAGGCGATGATCCGTGATGAATCCGCAGCCATTCCCGGCACCGATGGGGCCAAGATGAGCAAGAGCTACGGCAATACTGTGGAACTCTTCCTTGAGGAAACTGCTCTAAAGAAAAAAATCATGGGGATCCAAACCGACTCGACTCCTGTGGAATCTCCAAAGCCGCTGGAGGGATCGGCTATCCTTGGTATCTACAAGCATGTTGCTTCTTCAGCAGAGTACGCAGAGATGGAGTCGGATTTCAGGGAAGGAGGGAAGGGATACGGCGACTTCAAAAAACGTCTTCTCTCCAGAGTCCGCGACTACTTCGCCCCAATGCGGGAGCGACGCGACCAGTTCGCATCCGACCCCGCTGAAGTTGATCGTCTCCTGAAGCAAGCGGGAGAACGTGCCTCGGAAATCGCTGCACCTGTCATGGAGCGTCTTAGAACAGCAGTCGGCCTTCGTTAATTTTTCACCTTACTCATCACGCCGCATTCACGCCGCAATGCCCTTGACTGTGGGGCTGATAGTGTTAAATTCTTACTTCTAGACGCGGGGTGGAGCAGCCCGGTAGCTCGTCAGGCTCATAACCTGAAGGTCGTAGGTTCAAATCCTACCCCCGCCACCAATTTTT
>CAIKYN010000309.1 GCA_903831635.1 uncultured Spartobacteria bacterium | reverse complement strand
CAGATAACAGTCTGCCGGTCAGTGGGCGGCTCGATCTCAAGACTCTCGCTAGCCTTGGAATCACTCTTTAGGCCAGCGGCACCGACTCGGCGGAAGCAATCCAACTCAGCTACCACAACGCTCTTTCATAGCCGAAGTGCCAGAGCATTCGGTTGAGGAATTTTGATTCAACGGTAGCGGGGCCAGCAGTGTCTAACTCATCGGAAGACAACCCTTCCGCACCCCTCCCCATGAGAAATCGCAAAACACCCGAAAGGGATTGGTTGTATGCTCAGACCGGCAATAGCGAGAGAGTTGTCTCCTGCTGCCATCCCGCTCCGCCAGGTCCTATTTCGGGTCCGATAGAGAGTCATCACGAACCCAATGAACCGTTGAGTGACTATCGAGATGAGCGGCGTTGGTCTGATGAGATCATTGCTTGGTCCAAAGACCACGCTCAGGAACTCAGTCTTGAACCCGTATCTTACGAGGAATAGGTGCCGCGGGTTCTCCTGCTTGATTACTAATCGAGCAGGATAACCGTGAGCCTTTTCGGGCCGTGTGCGCCGAGCACTAGAATGCGCTCGATGTCACCGGTGCGGGATGGGCCCGTGATAAACGAAATAAAGGAGGGAAACTTTGTTCCATACTTCTGCTTCACGTGCTCGAAAGCCGCCGTGAGATCAGGAACCATCTGAGAAGTCCGTGCGATCACGATGTGATGGGGTGGGAGGACAGAGAGAGCACGACCGCCGGCACTTTCCACGGAGACCATGATGCCGCCGGTCTGGGCAACAAGAACCTCACAACCAGTGACCCCGGCCTCGCAGGACTCAAGATCGTCGATTGCATACCCTTTCTCGGTACGGACAACGGGGAGATTGATCCCTTCCAGCAGGGCATCCGTGTCGTGGTGGGAGTGGCTAGCGATCTTTTTCCACCCGCTTTCGGCAGCCAACTTCACGAGCAACTCACGGGCTGCGGCGATTGTGGGAACCCTATGAAACTCGGTCGTCAATCCCTCGGAGATTTTGGCGAAAAGATCAATGCGCTCGGGAAGCGTCTGACCGACCTTGGGTAGCCACTCGCGCTGCGCATGTCCGTTATGATCAGCTGCAGCTTCACTCTGGGAGTGGGAGGTATGCGGTCGCGGTGCGGGATTGTTCCGGAGTGCTTCGCGGATGCGGCCCAGGATGATGGCGCGCCCCCCACTCATGGCTTGCCTCCTCGCTCTTTCTTCCACTGCTCGTGGAAGGACTGCGGTGCCAGAGTCGGAAACTTACGGGAGCCGGTCCACGCACGAAGAGGATCGAGGATTGTCCCGTTCACCAAGTTCTGGAGTGGCTGGAAAATCCGTCCAAAAACCACGGCCAAGCGGTAGAGGGCCGGGTTGCCCATCATCAGGGAGAAGCCGCCGAAGGCGACCTTCTCGGCCGGAGATGGGGAGGCCTTCGCCCCATTACGGCGGTTCTGCAGGAGATGATGATGGAGATCGATCTTAACAGGGCAGGCCTCGGTGCAGGCGCCGCAGAGGGAGGAGGCCGCCGAGAGGTGCTTCCAGTCCTTGAGTCCCCGCAGGTGGGGAGTGATGACCGAGCCGATCGGGCCGCCGTAGGTGGTGCCGTAGCTGTAGCCGCCGACGTTCTTGAAGATGGGACAGACATTCAGGCAGGCGCCGCAGCGGATACAGCCCAGGGCGTCACGTTGCTCGGCATCAGCCAGGAGCTCGGTACGGCGATTATCCAGAAGGACGATGTGCATCTGCTCGGGGCCGTCAGGCTCACCCGGCTGGCGGGGGCCTGCATACATCGTGTTGTAGCAGGTCATGGTCTGGCCAGCACCGGCGGTGGCGAGCATCGGGAGAAAGAGCGAGAGGTCCTCCAGCTTCGGCAGGACTTTCTCGATGCCGAGAAGTGCCACATGAATCTTCGGCAACGAGGTGGTGAGACGGGCGTTTCCCTCATTCTCAGTGATCGAGATCATCCCGGTCTCGGCCACGGCGAAATTCGTTCCGCTGATTCCCATGTCGGCTTCGCAGTATTTGCGGCGCATCACGTCACGGGCGATCATGGTCAGCTTTTCGGGCTCATCGGTCGCCTCGGAACCAAGCTCCTTCTGGAAAAGATCGCTGATCTGCCCACGCGTCAGATGCATGGCAGGGAAGACGAGGTGGAAGGGAGCTTCTTTGCGGAGTTGCACGATATACTCACCAAGGTCGGACTCGAAGACCCCGAAGCCCTGTTTTTCGAGGGCATCGTTGAGATGGATCTCCTCACTGGTCATCGTCTTCGACTTGATGATCGAGCGGACGTTGTTTTCCTTGGCAACCTTGAGGATGTAGTCGCGAGCCGCCTCGGCATTCTGCGCCCAGAAAACCTTGGCGCCTCGCGCAGTGATCTTTGCTTCGAATTCGAGCAGGTATTTATCGAGGTGATTGACAGCCTCGTACTTGGTCTCGGCAGCAAGATCGCGTGCGCCTTGCCAATCCTGGAAGTTGGCCTTGTTCTGATCGCGCTTTTGGTAGTAACCGCTCAATCCCTTCTGGATGAACGCGCGGAATCCCTTGTCTGCCGTGTAGCGGCGGGAGAGCGTCTGGAAATCTGCGGACTGGGTAGCCATCTGTTATTTCGATGCGAGGATTTCGGCCAGATGAAGGCTGCGGACACTGCTCTTCTCCTGCTCAAGCATGCCCCGGATCTGCATAAGACAGCTTGAGTCGTTGGAGACAACGGTATCGGCACCCGTCTTAAGAATCGATGCACACTTCACCTCATCCATGGCGGTTGAAATCGGGGCATACTTCACGGCGAAAGTGCCACCAAAGCCGCAGCAGGTCTCGGCCTCACACATTTCGATCAGTTCGAGTCCCCTCACATTCGCAAGGAGGGCGCGAGGTTCGCTCTTGATGCCGAGTTCCCGGAGTCCGTGACAGCCGTCGTGGAACGTGACCTTGCCGTCGAATTTGGCCCCGACATCTGTCACTCCAAGGACGTTCACAAGGAAACTGGAAAACTCGTGGGTCTTGGCCGCAAGTTCGCGTGCTTCCAATTCATCGGGCTCTCCCTTGAAGAGATCGGGGTAAAAGACCTTGATCATCGTGACGCACGAACCCGAGGGGCCCACGACCACCTCCGCATTGCGGAATGCCCTGATGGTGACGCGGGCGGCGGAACGAGCCTCGTCCCAGTAGCCGGAATTGAATGGAGGCTGGCCGCAACAGCTCTGACTCTCGGGAAAGACTACTTCATGCCCCAATCCCTCGAGAACGCGAACGACGGACCAAGCCACATTTGGGTAGAGCTGGTCGACGAAACACGGAACGAAGAGGGAGATGCGCACGCTT
>CAIKYN010000308.1 GCA_903831635.1 uncultured Spartobacteria bacterium | reverse complement strand
CTGCTTCTGCTCCTCATGGGGATGTTCTACCTCTCGCTCGGTTGCCTCTGTTCCTCCCTCACGCGTCACCAGATCACCGCAGCGGTCATGACCTTTGCGGTGATCGCGCTCTTCTTCCTGACGGGACTTCTCTCCTTCCTCGCGGGCCATGTCGACACGATGATGCAGGGAATCACGATTACTTTCTCCCCGATCGATCAAATGACACAGTTCTCCCGAGGCATCTTCGATACCCGCCCTGTGGTCTGGTACCTTGTGATGACCGGGCTCTGTCTCTTCCTGACACTCCAGAGTTTTCAAGCCCGCCGCTGGCGCTCCTGATCCACGATACCTTCACGAGACGCTACCATGGCACCCCGAGACAAAAAGCCAGCCCACCTCCGCAGCGTCGGTTTGCGGGTGGCACTGCAGATCGTGGCCGCGCTCCTCGTTGCTGGCTGCATCGTCGGATGGTCGCTCAGCCACTATCGCCGCTACGATTTCAGCAGATCCCACAAATTCGAGCTCTCCAGCCAGTCGAAGGAGATGATGTGGTTCCTTAAGTCGCCGGTCCGGGTGATTGTCTATTTTTCACCCAGCTCCCTCTCTCCCGGCTCCGAACTCTATGGTGACATCATGGCACTGCTCCGGGAGTTCCAGTTCTATGCGCATCATTACCGTGACCTGACTGTAGAACGCCTAGACCCGCTGAGAGATCCCGCACGCGCGCACGAACTCCAGGCACGCTATAAGTTTTCTGGGGGAGAGAATGTCGTTATTGTGGAGTACAACGGGCGCTCAACCATCATTCCTGCGCCGGAGATGGGTGAATACGACACCGCCCCCACGCAATACGGCGACAGACCCCGGTTGGTGGCTTTCAGGGGCGAACAGATCCTGACCTCGGCTCTCATTGCCCTGATCGAACCGACCTCCAACAAGAAGGCTTACTTCCTTCAGGGCCATGGCGAGGGACTGCCAGGTGTTCCTCCTCTGCAGTTGGTGGGGCAGAATCTGAAGCGGCAGAATATCACGGTTGCCCCCCTCAATCTTGCGGCGTCTGCCTCAGTACCCAAGGATGCGGCGTTGGTCGTCATCGACGGAGCTCATTTCGATCCCTCACCGGACGAAATTGCATCCTTGGAATCGTATTGGAAAACCGGCGGACACCTGATGATCCTTCTGGATCCCACCGGTGAGACACCTGCTCTCGATAACTTTGTAGCCCAATCAGGAAATATCATCCCCCGTAACGACCGCGTGCTCCGACTCGTCAACCTCGGGGGAGCGATGGGAATCCTGCGCGACGTCACCGGCGAATTCTTTGCCGGCTCCGAGATCACCTCCCGTCTCGTGGGGTTGAATATTCTCTTGGCAGGAAACACACGGTCGCTGGCAATCAACGATCAGAGGGACAAACTTCTCGCGGCCTCGATTCCGACCACCAATGCAACGTCTGCCACCAACACAGTGACACCGGCGGAGACTGCACCGACCAACAGCCCATTGGCAGGAACAAACGGATACTCCGTGCAAGGGACCACAAGACCCCTAATTCGAGGCATCCATGGTTTCCGGGGATGTTCCAATTATGCAAACGCGGATGGCAAGGGGATCACTTTCGATCCTGCCCGCGATACCTTTTTCCCGGTCATCATCGCGGCAATCACCGATCTCGGGGGAGTGCATGACGACCGGTTGGCACTCGGGGCCTCCCGCATGGTCGTCGTGGGGAACTGCGAATTCCTCAAAGACAAGTATCTTGCGGAAACCGGCCTCGATTTCTTTTCCAGCGCGGTGAATACCCTGATTGATCGCACCCACCTCACCGGAACTACCCCCAAGACCAAAGAGTTCTTCACGCTGAATCTCGATGATCAACAACTTCGCTTCCTTGCTCTCTGGACCATGCTGGTCATCCCCCTGGTAGCAGCCCTACTTGGAATCATCGTCCTCTGGAGGCGGCGCTCGTGAGCTGGAAAGGAACGCTCGCACTGCTGATTCTGGCGGTCGCAGCCCTTGCCATCCTGTTTTCCTCCGGGCGCTCTCATACCCGCTCCGCCACAGAACCACTCCTTGCCATCCACCCAACGGAAGTCACCAGGATCATCATCCGGGAGGGTGGAGGAGAAACTGAGCTCAACAAGGCAAACGGAATCTGGAGGATCGGCTCAGGATCCCTTAAGGGCTCGGATCATGACCGGGTTGATGATCAGTTGATCCGTGCTCTGCTCGAGCAGGCGGCGGGGATGACGGCGCTCGATGTCTTGCCTCCCTCGGATCTTAAGGGCTCGGTGAGCCTTGAGTCGTTGGACCTCAAGACACCGAAGCGATCGCTGACATTTATCGAAACAGGAAGTGGATCAGGCAAGACGATTGCTTTCGGCATCGAAGGTCCAGCCAAAGGGCAGGTCTACGCTCGGTTGGACGGCGGAAAAACGGTTTACTTGGTTCCCTCGGAATTGGTGTCGACAGCCTTTCTGCCTGCAGAGGAGTTCCATGATCACCACCTGACATCGCTCGATCCAACACGTCTGCAGGAAATCACACTGACCAAGGGAACAGCCCTCCAACGCCTCTCTCTGAAAAAGGAAGAGGCAGGTTGGAACATCACCAGTCCAATGACAGCGCTGGGAAATGACAAGGCCGTGATTTCATGGGCAACAAGCATCTTCTCCTCCAAGGTGGATCACTGGATGCCCGGAGGGACCGATGCAACCGCTTGTGGATTGGATACGCCGATTGCCGTGATTTCGGCTAGCGAAACCGGGGGAAACTCACCGGTGACGATCACCATCGGATCAACGGTTCCCGGTTCCCCAAAGAGTCGATATGTCCGCTGCAGCGATCGACCCGGAATCTGCATTGTGCCGGGATTAACTTCGAGTCTTGAAGTCACCCCCTCAACGCTTCGGTCGAGACAGCCAAAACCGCTGCGCCTCGACGCCATCGACAAGATCGAAATCCGTTGCACCGACAAATCAGGGACCGCACCCCCTGGCCTCGTCATGACGAGAAAGAAAGGTGGCGATGACTGGGAGATGACCGGAGGCGGAACAGGCACGCTGACCAGGGCGGCCATCGACACATGGTTTGAGAAGCTCCAATCCGTGACTGCCAGCAGCTTCGAACCGGCAACTCCCGAAAAACTGGAAAGCTCCGGATTGACTCATCCGACTCAGATCCGATTCATCGCCCATCTCTCCGAGAACACCGCCGAAGAGGCTGCCGGCGATTTGGTGCTGGCAGAATACACCTTCGGAATGCCCCGGAATGGCATCGTCTCATTCCGAGAGGGGACCGCCTCCGATCTCATGATCCTCCCCGAAAGCGCCTTCGAGTTGACGAAGGGACCGGGTACTGCAAGTGAAGGGTTCAAGCGTTGAAATGGTTAAAAGTTGCAGCGTTGAAAGGATAATACTGTTTCTGATTACCTACCCACGCGATTCATCGGCTTCCTTCATCATTCATCATTTTTAATTCATCCTTTTTCTTCCCATGACCTCCACCGAGATCCGCCGTTCCTTCCTCGAGTTCTTCCGTAGCAAGGAGCACACCATCGTTCCTTCCTCAAGCCTGCTGCCCGATTCACCCAATCTTCTCTTCACGAACGCCGGCATGAATCAGTTCGTGCCGATCTTCCTCGGCACAACCCCGTGCCCCTACTCGCCCGCACGAGCCGCCGATACCCAGAAGTGCATCCGCGCAGGAGGAAAGCACAACGACCTCGAGGATGTCGGGCTCGATACCTACCACCACACCTTCTTCGAGATGCTAGGAAACTGGTCCTTCGGCGATTATTTCAAAAAAGAGGCGATCACCTGGGCCTGGGAGTTGCTTGTGGAACGCTGGAAGTTCCCCGCCGAGCGTCTCTACGCCACAGTCTACAGTCCGGCGGAGGGAGACCCTGCATCCTTCGATGACGAGGCCCACGCGCTCTGGTCCGAGCTTTTCCGATCGAAGGGACTCGATCCCGCCATCCATGTCGTCCCGGGGAACCGGAAGGATAATTTCTGGATGATGGGGGAGACCGGCCCCTGCGGGCCGTGCTCCGAGCTGCACATCGATCTGACTCCGGCGGGCGACACGAAGGGCGCGCTCGTGAACAAGGGAAGCGCTGAGTGCATCGAGATCTGGAATTTGGTCTTCATCCAGTTCAATGCCAATCCCGACGGGAGTTTCGTTCCCCTCCCCGCATGCCATGTCGACACCGGAATGGGCTTCGAGCGCGTCTGCTCGGTGATCCAATGCACGAAGGGATTCACGGAATTCAGCAATGTCGTGATCTCCAACTACGAGACCGATCTGTTCCGTCCCATCTTCGGGGCGATCGGCGCCCTCTGCGGCCGCAAGTATGGATCCACCCTTCCGCAACCTTCGGGCGACGGGGCTGTGGTTCCCGTCACAGATCAGGAGAAGGATGATATCGCCTTCCGCGTCATTGCCGACCACCTGCGCACCTTGGGCTTTGCGATCGCCGACGGCATTCAGCCGGGTAATGCAGAACGCCATTACGTCCTGCGCCGCATCCTGCGCCGCGCCGTCCGCTACGGACGCACCCTCGGCTTCAACGCTCCCTTTCTCCACAAACTCACTCCGATTCTTTCGACCGTCATGGGAGATGCGTTCCCTGAAGTACGCACGAAACTGGATCTCATCACTGAGACCCTCAAGCGTGAGGAGGAAGCTTTCCACAAGACCCTCGACAAAGGATTGGCACTCTTCGAAACCGAAGCGGCCAAAGGGAAGGGAATCTCCGGCGAAGTGGCCTTCCGTCTCTACGACGAGCAGGGCTTCCCCCTAGACCTTACGGAACTCCTTGCCCGCGAGCGGGGGCTCGCGGTTGATCAACCGGGCTTCGAGCTCCTGATGGAGCAGCAGCGCGCACGTGCCCGTGCAGCGCAGAAAAAAGAGATCATCAGCGTCTCCTCGCTGGAGACTACCACGCCGACGACCTTCACGGGATTTGATGTGTCAGAGACCGAGGCCAGGGTTCTGGAGATCGTACGTATTAAGGACAAGACAGCAGTCATTCTTGATCGCTCCGTCTGCTATGCGGAGATGGGGGGTCAGGTCGGTGATGCCGGATCGCTCAGCGCGGGGGGTTCTCTGTGGAGGGTCAGCGACACTCAGAAGAACGGTCCAACCTGGCTTCATTTCATTGAAATAACCGAAGAGGACGAGGCTCCCCTTCCGGGCACAACCGTCACTCTCTCCATCGAGCGACCTCGTCGCGCCGCCATTCAGCGCCACCACACCGTCACCCACCTTCTGCACTGGGCGCTTCGTGAAACCCTGGGAGAGACCGTTTCCCAAAAAGGCTCCTTTGTTGGCCCCGACAAGCTCACTTTTGACTTCTCCAGCGGCGCCTTGACACTGGACCAGATTTCCAATGTGGAGCGCCTGGTGAACGAGCGTATCCTCGAGAATGCGACCGTTAGTTGGCAGGAGATTCCTTTTGCCGAGGTGAAGGGACGACCAGGTATTCTGCAATTCTTTGGCGACAAGTATGGAGATCTCGTCCGTGTCGTTCAGATCGGCGGGACACCCAACTCCCTCGACGGCTATTCCATGGAACTCTGCGGCGGAACTCATGTCCGGGGGACCGGAGAGATCGGCCTTTTCCGAATCGTGAGCGAAGCCGCTGTGGCGGCAGGAACGCGTCGCATCGAGGCCGTTGCAGGTCATGAGGCCCGTGTTGCCTCCAAGAGTGATGCCGAGCGCCTTCAGGCCATGGCGTCACGCTTGGGATCCCCTCTTGCCGAAGTGGAAAAGAAGCTCGAGGCGACCCTGGTCCGTCAGAAGGAACTCGAAAAAGAGCTCGAAGCCTTCCGCCAGCGGGAAGCGTCCGGACTTGCCAAGAGCCTGATTGCTCAAGCCACCCCTGGCGCTATTCCCTCGATCGTTGAGGAAATCCCTGGCGCTGACGGAAATGCCCTGCAAGCTGTGGCTGATGCTCTCAAGTCCTCCTTCGACGGGGTTATTTTCCTGGCCGGAGTCTCGGAGGGTGCTGTCTCTCTTGTTGCCTCCGTGTGTAAAGCCCATCAGGCAAGTCTTCCAGCCGGCAAACTGATCTCCGCCGTGGCACCACTCGTAGGTGGCAAAGGCGGGGGTAAACCTGATAGTGCGCGCGGCGGTGGCCGCGATGCCTCAGGACTTCAGTCTGCTCTCGCCAAGGCGAAGGAACTGATCACCGCAGGAAAGATCTGATTTCAGATCAGAGGATTAACAGGGATCAAGGGGATAAATGAGATCCCGAGGAGAGAAGACGTGGAGAATTTTTGAATCAGGAAATCAGGAAAGTAGGAATTGCAAGGGCTTCTCGTAGAAGGCTTGGAAGTCGGGATGCCGCGCTAAGTGCGCTATCTTTTTTAAATCCAAGGCGCAGGGATTTTGATGCTATGGCAAGGCGGACAAGCGAAGCCGTAGTAGTCCTACGGCGACCGCAGGCCAACACCGCCAGAGCGCAAAAGAACAAGCCTACCCCTCAGCCTTGTCCGTAGGAGGACTCTACCTTAGTCGCCACATCCCTGTAGCCATAATCTACCTCGTAGATCTGCTTGAAGCACTCAAGGGCTTCGGTCTTCTTATCCATGCTCAGGTAGACGGTGCCGAGATTGTAGAGGAGGTCTTTCTTAACAGAATCCATAGCGGTGAGTTCGGCCACGGCATCAGAGAAGGTCTTGGCTGCCAGGTCGTTCATGTTGCGGGCGACATAGCACTGGCCAAGCTTACCCATGGCCTTGAGACGGACACTGGGGTTGCTCCTGGCCCTCTGGAAGTGACCGATCGCATCCTGCGGTTCCCCGGAATCCATGAGCGCCACACCCAGATCAAAGTGGGCAAGGAGATCGGTGGGGTTGCGGTCGACACGTTCACGCGCCTCGGCAAGGACAAAGGCGGAGCGCTGCTTGCGCAGCTCCTCCATCTCCTCGCGGTAACGGGGAGCCTCGGGATCATCAGGCGAGGCGGCCAAATACTCTTCACGTGCCGTGAAGGCAGCATCGATTTGGCGCAATTGCAGATCACTGATCTTTCGGGCGATCGTTGGGTCGGCTCCTCCGGAGAGTCCCAGGACGTAGCGGTACCACTCGAGGGAGTTTTCGACATCCCCTTTCTGCTCGTAGAGCTCGGCGACCTTGCGCGATTTGTCGACGCTCTGCGGTTCAGCCTGCACGGCTGCGGAGAGCTCGGCGATCTGGCTGTCGATCATCTCTTCGCTCTTCACGACGCGGGACTGCTGCTCCAAGGAGACAGCCTCCTCCTTGTTCTTGATGAGGTCCCGGTAGCTACCAGCCTCCTCCCAGCCGCCCTGCTGCACCGACTGGGCGGCAGAGGCATCCTTGCTTCCCTTCATGGCGATCATGTCGTTGGGATTGATCGCCAGGAGTTTGTTGTAGAGATCGACGGCGCGCGCCGGATCGCGTGGCCTTCCGTTCTCATCCTTCTCCATGCAGAAGGCGGCGTAGCGGTTGAGCTGATCTTTGTCCTTGGGATTTCCCTCAACGATGGTCTCAAAGGCAAAGAAGGCCAACTCCTTCATCGGGGGATCCCATTTCAAGGCCGCCTCCTGCAGAAGGTTATTCGCGGAGGCGTTGAACGGATCTTCGGCCAGAATTTCCTCAAGCAGGGGGAGAAGTGCCGATGTATCATCCTTTCTCTTGAGTCCCGTGGCCTTCATGAGAGCCATGGAGGAGCCTCCCCCAAGACCTGAAAAGAATCCTTTCTTAACCGTCTTGGCCTTCTCGATCGCAGCCTTGCGAGCCAGCTTTCTGGCATCGAGAAAATCAGGAAGACTTAACAGCAATCCCTGACAAATTTGGACGACATAGGGGAAGTTTTTCTGCTCCATGGCGCTGACGGCCTTGAGCCAGGACTGTTTCTGCTGGGGAGAGAGATCTTTTTGCGTTTTCAAGGGAGGGATTTTTTATCAGCACCGCCCTCTTTTCGCAAGGGGCCCGACCAAGGATTATCGCAGGATTAGCTGAGAAAGGTGGGTGTCACGGAGAGGGAGGCCGTGATCGTGGAACCCGCCGCGATGTGCTGGATTCCTTTTTTCTGCTCGAAGGGAACGGGAGGATTGTGATCCGGCAGGCCCCAGCACGGCTCAACACAGAGGAGGGCGTCGCCGTTGCTCCAGAGCGTCAGGTAGGGAGCCTCGGAGTAATCGCACTCGACGCGATGACCGACTGCAGGCGCCTCGAGCACGAAGCGACGGTCACTAACTCGCTCCAGATCCAAGAGGAAGGAACCGGGCAGATCTTTTTTCGGAAAAGGCATCTCTCCACCGGCAAAGGAAATCTCCTCCACCGTCCCATCGAGGAAATCGCCGGGCGCCATCTCCCGGAGATAGGTGCCGGCGGGGAGAAGAACCCTTGCACTTTCCAGTGACCCAACGGCAAATCCAGGGTGCCATCCGAAGCTCAACACCACAGGGTG
>CAIKYN010000307.1 GCA_903831635.1 uncultured Spartobacteria bacterium | reverse complement strand
CCTTACGCTGACCAGAATCGCTGGATACATCTTCAACCCGATCTCGATCTACTACTGCTTCGACACATCAGGTTCTCCACTCACCTCGGTGGCCGAAGTGGGGAACACCTTCGGGGAGTGGAAGCCTTACCTGGTTCCCCTCAAGGAAGATGGGACTTTTGAGCGTCGAGTGGTGAAGCACTTCTATGTCTCCCCCTTCTCCGATCTCGATCTAGAATTTGATTTTCGCTTTCACCTCCCCGACGAACGCCTTCAGGTCTTCATCGATGATTATCGGGGTGAGGAGCGTGAACTCATCAGCATTTTGACGGGAAAAAGCGTCCCCCTCACCGATCGGAACCTCCTTTCCTTTTCTTTAAAATACCCTTTCCTGACGCTTCAAGTCATCATCGGCATCCACTGGCAAGCTCTCCTTCTCTGGCTGAAAGGACTCACGGCCCGTCGCAAGGAGGCCCAGCCTGAACTTCAACAAGGGATCCACCGCCCTCACAAATCTCTCGCCAACCACCCCTCTTCCTGCGCCCACTCTGGACAGGAATCGAATTCCCACAATTCTTAAAATCTCTAACCTCAACGATCATCACGATGAGCACTCCAGAATCAGATACCAAAACAGATCTCCACACGGAACTCCTCAAGAGCATTGCCGCCAGCCTCAAAGCCATCCACTCGAGCCTCGAGAGCCTCACAGGTGCCGTCGAAGGGGTTGCTGAGTCGATCGAGAAGGCTCACGAACCCGAGGGCGACCTCGGTGTTCATCTCGTCTCCTCATTGAAGGACCTTACCTCGGCCCTGCACAAGCGAGCCCAGCAGGAGCGTAGCTTCCAACCGCAGCAGCAGGGACAGCGTCAGCAGAATCAGCACTCCAACCACCAGGGAGGACGCCGTGACGATCGCAACCAGCGCGGTCGCCAGCAGGAGAGTCGCCCCCCTCAGCAGGGTCATGAGCACTCTGCTCACTCCGAACATGCAGAGGAACACCATCAGGGCAACTTCGAGGACCATGACAGCCCAGTGGTTTCCTACCGCGAGGAGCGGACTGATTCACCGTTCGAGCCTCATCAGGAGCAGCATCACTCCGAGGATTCGGTTCCAGATTCTCAGGGCAATCTTCAGGGCAGCACCAATGCTGATGAGGAATCTCCCGTTTCCCCTTCTTCTCCTTCCAAGCGTCCCAGATCAGATGCTCGGTCCAATGCCAGACCTAACCGCCGTCGCAGGGGTAATGGCGGAGGCAAGCCTCCGGTCAATCAGGCTCCCGCAGCCTAGGCAAACTGCCTGGATACGTTTTTAAAGCTCTCTGATTCCTCAGAGAGTCCGGCAGGCTTCAACGAAGCGGCGCACCTTCTCCGGATCCTTGCGGAAGCGGATCGGCTTTCCTTCTGCATCGAGAAGGTTCGTAGCAGTACAGGTATCGGCACCGGCAGGCTTGGTGAATCTTAATCCCTCGGCCACATTCTCGGGTGAGAGACCTCCCGCGAGGATCACCGGAATGTGACTTTGGCTCACGAGATTCCTGGCTACCTCCCAATCGCATACCTTACCCGTGATACCGACATGGCCAGCCACAGGCTGCGCCTCGCCATCAACGAGAAGGGTATCGGTCAGAAACCAGTCGCTGGAACCCGCGAGCAATCTGCCAAGCTCCAGCGTCGGCACATGATTACCATGTCCCAGCGGAGCGATCGGAATCGTCCTCATGATCTCGACCTCGGGGAAACGCTCTCTCACGCCTTGTTGCAGCAGGATCGCAGCAGCAACAGCGACCTCGTCGACCACCTGCCCGATATTCAGGGCATCGCAGAAATGAACAATGTCGGGCTGATACCAATCAATCACGCGATGGACGGCCTCGGGATCGGCAAAGAGGGGGATGATACTGCTCTTCCGTCCAGCGGCGCGGATGACACCGACTGACTCCTTCAACGCAGGGATTTTCCATTCCTGGGAGCAGAGGATTACCCCACCGATGTGATCGACACCGCACTCCGCCATGAGCGCTGCTTCTTTGGGTTCCTGAATCTCGTAAATTTGAACGATCATAGTGAGGGCATGATTTGCAGAGAGTGGAAACTTCCCGAAGCAAAAAGAAGCACATGGCGGTAATTATGATAACCTTTTGCCGCTAATAGTTATCACCCTGCATCATGCGTAAAATCATCCACATCGACATGGATTGCTTCTATGCCGCTGTGGAGATGCGAGAACGGCCTGAGTTATCGGGGCAACCCATTGCCGTGGGGGGTGGGAGCCATCGCGGCGTGGTCACGACCTGTAACTATGAGGCCCGTAAGTTCGGAGTACGATCAGCAATGCCGGGGTTCATGGCACGGGAGCGCTGTCCTGACTTGGTCTTCCTTCCACTTCGATTCGATCTCTACCGCGCCGCGTCTCAGCAGATCCGTCAGATCTTTTATGACTACACCCCACTGGTGGAGCCTCTCTCCCTCGATGAGGCCTACCTGGATGTGACCGCAGCCTCTGGAGGGGGACGTTACGCCTGGGATATTGCCAAGGAAATCCGTGCGAAGATCTTGAAGGAGACCGACCTGACCGCTTCTGCCGGCATTGCCCCGAACAAGATGCTCGCCAAGATCGCCAGCGACTGGCGCAAACCCAACGGTCAATTCGCCATTCTGCCGGAGCAGGTTCAGGAATTCATGGCCTCACTCCCGGTGCGTAAGATCTGGGGCATCGGGCCCAAGAGTGCGGAGCGCTTCGCAGAGCGTGGTATCCAT